>JAAXJP010000573.1 GCA_012269805.1 Rubrivirga sp. | reverse complement strand
GCCCCGGAGGGGATGCCCCCACCCAAACTTTCACTCGCGCATGAAAGTTAGGCCGAGCTGTCGGGGAGCCCGCCCACGGTCCGGGTGGCGTACGCCTCGTAGTCGGGCAGCTCGCGCTCGTACGGCCCGCTCATGAGCGGCGAGGCGAACACAAAGTCAGCGGAGGCCCGGTTGCAGGCGACCGGCACGTTCCACACCACGGCGATGCGGAGGAGCGCCTTGACGTCGGGGTCGTGGGGGACCGGCTCGAGCGGGTCCCAGAAAAAGACGAGCACGTCGACCTCGCCCTCCGCGATGCGCGCCCCGAGCTGCTGGTCACCGCCGAGCGGGCCGCTCCGGAGCCGCTCGACCTCCAGCCCGAGCGTGTCGGCGAGGAGCCGGCCCGTCGTGCCGGTCGCGATCACGTGGTGCGCGGCGAGCGCGTCGCGGTTGAACCGGGCCCAGGCGAGGAGGTCGGCCTTCTGATGGTCGTGGGCGACGAGGGCGATCCGCTTGTGGGCGGGCGTCGAGACGGTGGGCATGGCGCTGGCGGGAGGGGCCGGCAAGGTCGCGCCGCCCACTCGACCGCACGTGACCGAATCGTGGCCGCGCCCCCCCCGCCTGACTGCGTCGACGGGTCGGTTCGGTGCCAGGGCGGAGCTACCAGCGCGGGGCGCCGTCGGCCGTCGTGGCGTAGAGGGCAAAGTAGCTGGCGCCGCGGCGCGTGGGCTCGTAGCTCAGGCCGCGCCGCTGGAGCATCCGGTTCGTGCTCCCATCCGTCAGCCAGATGCCGAGCGAGACGCCCTCGACCGTCGGCCGGTCGACGGGCTCCGGGCCGATCTCGACGCGGATCGGGGCGCCCTCCTGCGTGAACGCGATCCGCCAGGCCGGGACGTCGGCGGGGTCCGCGGCGGCGGCCTGCTCGCCGAGCCACGGGTAGCGCTCGATGAGGTCGAGCGGCCGGCCGCCGGGCAGGTCCACCACGTAGCCCTCCTCCAGCGAGCGGATGAACTCGGGGAACGTCAGGTCGGGGTCCTCTTCGAGGGCGAGGTAGAGCTCGGCGGGCGGGACGCCGGCGAGGTTCGTCCCGAAAAAGCGGCCGTGGAGGTCGTTCGTCCCGAAGTACTCCCTGAACCACAGCGGCTCGTGCTCATTGACCATGAACGCGATCTCGAGGTGGACGTGCGACCGCGCACGGCCGAGCCCCCGCCCGGTATAGCCCATCCTCCCGAGGTGGGCGCCCTGCTCCACGCTCTGCCCCTCGCGGACAAAGACGTCCGAGAGGTGGGCGTAAAGGCTGTAGACCGGGCTGTCGGACCAGTCGTGCTCGACGACGACGTACTTCCCGTAGCTCGACGCGCCCGCGCTCGCGTTGGCGTACACCACGCGTCCCCGGTCGATGGCGAACACGGTGTCGATGGCGTTCCCCTGCGCGTCGCGCCCGACCGGCGCGATGTCGATCCCCTCGTGGACGCGCCGGAAGGTCCGCCGGCCGAAGATGGTCGGGACGGGGTCGCGAACGTACCCATACTGGCCGCCCTCCCACCGCTCGGGGCGGAGAGAGTCGACCGTCGTGTTGAGGCCCATGTAGAACCGGTCCGGCGCGCCGTTGAAGAGGGCGCCGTTCTCGGTCGGAAGGACGAGGCTGAGCCCGTCCGTCCCGCCCGAGCGGTCAGAGGCGCTGGCGTCGGTTGGCGGAGCGCCCGAGGCGGAGGGGGCGGCGTCGCGCGGCGGCGCGTCGACGGGGGCGTCGTCGGACGACATCTCGCACCCGGCGAGCGCGAGGGCGAGAAGGGCGAGGAGCGGCCGGAGGGGCATGGGTCGGCGCGGAGAAGGGACGGCTCTAACCGGCCGCCCCGGGCGGTCCGTTCCATCCCGGCCGTGCGAACCGGGCGAATCCCCGACGCCGGCGGCGCGTCCTCGTCTCCCCCGCCCGCACGCCCGTGCAACGCGCCCTCGTCGTCGCCCTGCTCTCCCTCGCCGTCGCGCTCCTCTCGCTCCTGACGGCCCTCTTCGCCGCCTTCGCCCCCGACCTCCCATCAGAGACAGCGCGGGCCTCCGAACGCGCCACCCGGGCCCGTGCCGACGAGGCCACGCTCCTCGACCACATGGTCCTCATGCAGCGGTACGTCGAGAAGGCCGCCCTCGCGTCCGACGCGGGCAACTGGCCGCTCACCGCGTTCTACGCCCAGAAGATCGACGAGCGGGCCGCCCGTGTGGTCGACGGCGGCTACGTGGTCGACGGGATCGACATGAGCGCGATCGCGGCCGAGGTCGCCAACCCCCGGGCCGCCGCGCTCGCCGAGGCCGCCGCCAGCGGCGACAGCGCGCGCTTCCGCGCGGCCTACGAGACGATGGTCGACGGATGCAACACGTGCCACCGCCGGGCCGGCTACGGCCTGATCCAGATCCAGCGGCCGGACGCGGCGCGCTACCCGTCGCAGGCGTTCGGCGACTAGGTCCGCCTCGGCGTCGAGGCAGACGGCCCCGTCGGCGGATCTCGCGGCCCGTCCGTGACCATGCACGTCTCCTCGGCGGCGTATCGTGTACCGGTCCCGTGCGGTGGATCGCGGCCCCTCTGCTCTCCGTCATGCCTCACCTGCGCGTCGCGTTCGCAACCGCCCTCCTCTGCGTCGGCACGGCCGGCTGCGGGGGCCCGTCGGCCATCGCGACCTCGGACGGCGGGCTCCCGCTCGCCGCAGCCGACTCGCTCGTTCGGACGCCGGAGGCCGACCTGGGCCGGGCCGCGGCCGGCTACCGCGCCCTCCTCGCCGCCGCCGACTGGGCCCTCGCGCCCGAGGACTCGGCCCGCGTCCGGCGCCACCTCGCCCGCCTCGCGCCGCTGGCGCCCGCACTGGGCCTCGACGGCGACCTCCGGACGTGGCCCGCCGGGACGGGCGCCGCCGCCCTCCGGTGGTGGCGCGCGCACGACCCCGCCCCCTCGACCGTCCCGAACGAGCGGCTCCATGAGCACCTCGAGCGCGGCCGCCTCGCCGACGCCGAGTACCCGAACCCGCACCACCCGTCCGGCCTCGACGGGCGCGGGCGCCTCCTCCTCCGCCTCGGCGAGCCCGAGTGGATCCGGAGCCCGTACAGCCTCACCCTCGCCTTGTCCTCGGGCGCGTCCAATGGCCTGTTCGTCCGCCCTGAGATCTGGGGCTACCCGTCGGTGTCCGACGCCGCGGTGTACCTGTTCGCCCGAGGCGTCGGTGGGATGGAGGAGGTATCGGTTCGGGAGCTCCTGCCGGTCGGTCTTCAGACGGGGCCATCGCTCGCCCGCGACGGCGAGACCGGGCTCATCGCCCAGGGCCTGTTCGACCTCCTCCGCCCCGTCGCGTTTGCTGTCCCCGAGTACGCGGACGTCTGGGACCGCGCCGCCCGCTACCTCGACGAGGTCGCGCTCGCCAGCGACGGCGCCCGCCCGGGCTTTCTCCCGCCGGACCCGACCCTCGTCGACCTGCTCGACGTCGACCGGGTCGACCGGGAGTTCCGTCGGAGACGCGCGGCCGAGGTGCCGACGACCCGAACGCAGGCGGCCGGCAACGCGCCAGGGCTCGCCGTCGACACCCGCCCGCTCCGGTTCCGCCAGCCCGACGGCTCGACGCGCGTCGAGCTCGTGTGGACCGTCCCGCCCGGCGCCCTCTCCGTGTCCCCCATCGAGTGGGCCACGCTCTCCAGCCTCGCCGACGCCGACCGCGTGACGGGCCTCGACGTCTCGCTCACGACGTTCGACGCCGACTACGAGGCCGTCGGCTACGGCCGCGAGCGGCTGGCGGTGGGCGCCGAGGCGGCCGACGACGGCCTCGCACCGCGCGTCCTCCAGGTCCGGCCGCTCCCGCCCGGTGGGTCGCTAGCCCTAGGAGTCGAGGCCCGATTCCGCGAAGGCTTAGCCCCTCGCCCGCTAGGCAGCGCAGGCA
>JAAXJP010000264.1 GCA_012269805.1 Rubrivirga sp. | reverse complement strand
CGTGGCCGACGCGCTCGCGGCGCAGGGCCGGGAGGACGAGGTCGACCGCGCGTTCGCCGAAGTCGACGCCCGGCTCCGGGGGGTCGAGGAACGAACCCGGCTCCGCTACGCCCGCGCTCAGCTCGCGTTGACCTCCGGAGAGGACTCGCTCGCCGTCGCGCTCCTCGAAGAGGTCCTCGCCGGCCCGCCGCCGGCCGACCTCGAGCAGGAGGCGCTCCTCGCCCTCGGCGGCGCCTACGCCGCGACGGCGCGCTCCGCCGACGCCGCGCGCGCCTTCCGGCGCCTCCTCACGCGCTACCCCGACTCGCCGTTCGCGGCCGACGCCACGCTCCGCCTCGCGCAGTCGCTCCTGGCGACCGGCGACGCCGAGGGCGCCCGGGCCGCCGCGGCCCGCCTCCGCGCCGGCGGCGGCAGCGACCCCGAGCGCGTCGCCGACGCGTACGCGATCGAGGCGCTCGCGCTGGAGGACCTCGGCCGGACCGCCGAGGCGGACGCCCTCCTCCGCGAGCTCGTCCAGCGCTACCCCTCCACGGCCGCTGGCGAGGCGGCCCTCCGCGACCGCCCCGGCCTCGCCCCGGCGCCCCCCGATGAAGACGCCGACGCCGAGACCGACCAGGCCCCGTAACCCCATGCGCGCCCTCCTCTCTGCCGCGGTCCTCCTCCTGCCCGCTCTCGCGTGGGCCCAGCCCGACGACCGCTCGCAGCTCCCGAGCCTCACGCCGGCCGTCTTCGAGAGCCGCGGGACGGTCGCCGTCACGCTGCCCGTCGTCGAGCGCCAGCCCCTCTCGGGGTTCGGCCCCCTTCCCCGCCGGTACGTGGTGCCGGCCGAGCGCGAGCCCGCTACGCTCCCGTTCGTCCCGGACCTCGACGCGCTCCCGTCGCTCGCCCTCGCGCCCCCGCCGGAGCCTCCGGCCTCCTCTCTCGAGATCCATCGCCTCCGGGCCGAAGCGGGCGCGGGCGCCTATCTCGCCCGCTACGGCCGCCTCGACCTGTCCGGCGCCGGGGCGGCCGGCGAGTTCTTCGTCGACGCCGACTACGACGGCGTGGGCGAGACCGTCGGACGGGTCGACTTCGACCGCGTGGCCGTCGAGGCCGGCGGGCGGTCGTCCGGGACCGCCCGCGTCCACATCACGGCGCGCGGGCTCGTCGACGCCTACTCGACGCCGGGGGTCGGTTTTGGGGAGCGGCGGCTGCGGCAGGGCGTCGGGGCCGAGGCCGGCGTCGAGGGCGTCGGCGCGACGCCGTTCGCGCTCACGGCCGGATTTGAGCAGGGCCGGCTGACGCGGACCGACGACTCGGAGGAGACGTCGGAGGGCCGGCTCGACGCCTCCGGCCGCCTCGGGCTGTTCGCCGACCGGGTCGCGGTCGACGCCGCGGCCGGGATCGCGGGCGCCGGGACCGTCGGGACCGATGTCCAGTACGGCGCGGCCGGGCTGGCGCTGACGCTCATCGATCGGGAGGGCCTCCGGCTCGCGGTCGGCGCACGCGCGCTGGCCTACGACGCCTCCGCCGCGGCCGGCGCCGGCGACGCCCAGACCGTCGGGCCGATCCTCGACCTCCAGGTCCCGTTCGGCCCGACGACCGTCGCGTTCGCCACCAACGACCCGCACGTCGGCGTCCGCTCCCTGATGGACCTGACCGAGGACAACCGGTACGTCGCCGAAAACCCTCTCGTCGTCCCGGACGTCGTCCCGGTCGATGCCCGGGCGGGGCTGGAACTCCGGCCCGGCGCGCTCCGGGCGCGCGTGTTCGGCCGGGCCCTGATCGCCCCGACGTACCTCGCCTTCGAGCAGTTCGGCGCCGCGTTCGAGCCGGTCTACCTCGACGCGCAGGCGTTCGGCCTCGGCGCGGACCTCGCGGTCACGCACCCGTCGGGCGTGTCGGCCTCAGCGGGCCTGGAGATCCGAGACGGACGGAGCGACGACGGCGAGATTCCGTTCTTCGCCCCGCTCATCGGCCACGTCGGCGTGCAGGTCCCGTTCACAGGCGGGCGCGTGGGGCTGGCGGCCCACGCCGAGAGCGCGCGACCGATCGACCGGATCGACTCCGACGAGGCGCCCGCCTACGGTCGCCTCTCGCTCGACGCCCGCTACGACGTCTGGGGGCCGCTGGCGGTCGTCCTCCGAGGCGAGCGGTTCCTGGGCGAGCGCCAGCGCTGGCCAGGCTTTCCAGAGCCGCCGTTCACCGTGATGGCCGGCCTCCGGCTCGCTCGCTGACCGCCCTACCTTTCCGTCGCACCCGCCGCCCGAGCCCGTGACTCCTCTCGACGCCGTCGCCGCCGCCATCCGAGAGCGCCTGTTGGAGGGCCAACCCGCCCCCCTGCCCGGCCTCGGGACCCTCGTGCGCAAGCACGTCGCCGCGCGCGTCCAGGAGCGCGCCGACGGCACCCGCGTCATGCTCCCGCCGGGCGAAACCATCGGGCTCGACCCCCAGGCCCGGGGCGCCGACTCGCTCGCGCTCCCGTTCGCCCGCCTCATGGCGATCCCACCGGAAGCCGCCGACCGCTCCTACGCGAACGCGATGGACCAGATCGAGGCGCACCTCGCGGCGACGGGCGAGGTCCGCCTGCCCGGCGTCGGGTTGCTGCGGCGGACGAGCAGCGGCGTCGTCCTCGGCGTGGAGGCGGAGCTGTTGGCCGCGGTCAACCGCACGTACGAAGGGCTGGCGCCCGTCCCCGCCAAGCCGTCGTCCGACTCGACGATCCACTCGCACCCCGTCCCGGGCGGTGGCGCCGCGATCGATGCGGCCCCGACGCCGCCCGCGCCGCCGCCCTCGATCGAGCCGAGCGTGTCGAACGCCGGCACGCCCGAACCGCCGCGGCCATCGGCCACCCCGGCAGCGCCGGAACCGCCCGCGCCCGAGCCGGACCCCGAGCCCCGCGTCACGCCGCCCGCCGAGCCCGAGGTCGCCCGCCTCGCCGACCTCGACGGCCCGATCCGCGACCTCTCCTCCGACGGCCCGGCCGACCCGTTCCGCCCGCCCGCCGAGGCGGACCTGGAGCCGGACGACCCGGGCGGTTGGACCCCGCCGGTGATCGAGGTCGTCCCGCCCTCCGATCCTGACGTGGCCCCGGAACCGTCGGAGACGGCCCCTACAGGGACAGAGCCCGACGCCGAGAGCCGAAACGCCCCGGACGCGCGCCCCCCGATCGCCGCGCCGATCGAGGCGGACCCCGAGGCCGACCCGGAGGCTCCGGACGCAGCGATCGGGTCCTCGTCTGAGCCCAGACCCGAGGAGGACGACAGCACCGAGGCCCCTGCTTTGGAGGACGACAGCCCGCCGCTCGCCGCCCCGTTCGGTGAGCCTGGCGACCCGGAGCCGGCCGAGGTCTTTCCGCCCACGCCGCCCGATCGTGAGCCGCCCCCGGCCGCGCCCGCCTCGGCGCCGTCGCCGGACGCTGACTGGGGCGATGAGACCTGGACGGCGCCCGCCGTCGCGGGCCGCGGATTCGACGACGCCGACGCCGACGTGCTCGACTCCCTCATCGAGGACGCGGACTTCGACGTGGTTGAGCCGTCGACGCCCGACCCGCCGCGCGTCGCTGCCCCGGCTCCGCCCGAGGCAGAGGGGCCACCGGCACCCGACCTCACGTTCCCGACGTTCGACGACGAGCCCGAGCCGGACCCGGCGCCCGGGCCCGCTTCCCCGGTGGCGCCCCCCGTGGCCGCCCTCTCCGACCCCGGCCCGGTCGAGCCGGCGGCGCCGGCCGAGCCAGCCGATCCAGCCGAACCGAAGCGGCGTCGGTGGGGCCTGTGGGTCGTCGTCCTTCTCCTGCTGCTGCTGATCGCGGCGGCCGTCGCCCTCTTCTGGCCCGACATCGCCCCCCAGCTTCGGGGCCTCTCCGGCCCGAGCGAGACGATGACGGCCGAGGCCGCCGCGGACGCGCCCCCGGCGCCG
>JAAXJP010000218.1 GCA_012269805.1 Rubrivirga sp. | reverse complement strand
CGTCGGCGCCGGCCGCCGAGCCGCCGGCCCCTCCGCCCGCGCCGCCCCCGCCGCCGGCCGTCGTGGGGACGGCGGCGAAGAACGCCCAGGCGCAGGCCGCCCTCGCCTCGCTCGTCGTCCGGTGCCGGTCCATGGACTGCGGGCTCCCGGTCGGGAGCGGCGTCGAGGTGGACGAGGTCGCGGTCGAGGGCGGCGTGGTCGTGGTCCGGTTCTCGCGCGACCTCGGCGACGCGCCGGTCCGGCCCGCCGGCGCCGCGGCCTTTGAGCGCGAGGTCGCCCGCGTGGTCGACGCCGTGTACCCCGGCGTGCCCGTCCGCGTCGAGACGCGGGGCGACGCGCTGGGGGTCCTCGTCCCCAACGCCGAGCGGGCGCCGTCGGAGCGCGACCGGAGCCGGGTGTTCGCGCCGCCCGTCGAGGGGCCGGCGCTCGTCCGCCCCGCCGACGAGGCCCGACGGCCAACCGCGGGGCTCGCCGGCCGGCACGTCGCGCTCTGGCCCAGCCACGGCTGGACCTACAACGCCGATGCGGACGGCTGGGGTTGGCAGCGTCCGCGCCTCTTTACCTCCGTCGAGGACCTCCTCACGGTCGGGTTCGTCACGCGCGAGCTCGCCCCGATGCTGGAGCGGGCCGGCGCCGTGACGCTCCTCCCGCGCGAGCGCGACCCCCAACCGGCCGAGGTCATCGTCGACGACCAAGCCAGCGGCTACGCCGAGGCCGGCCGGTGGACCGACGGGCCGGCCGGCTTCGCGCTCCGCGACGCCTATGGCGACGGCGTCAATCCCTTCCGCCTCGGTGGCACCCGCGAGGCCCCCGGTGGGACCCGGGACCGCCGGTCCGCGACGTGGACGCCCGACCTGCCGGGCGCCGGCGCCTACGCCGTCCACGTGAGCTACGCCGGCGGGCCGGACCGGAGCGAGGCGGCGCGCTATACCGTCCGCCACGCGGGCGGGAGCACCGACGTGCTCGTCAACCAGACGATGGGCGCCGGGACGTGGGTCTACCTCGGCACGTTCGAGTTCGAGGGGGGCACGGCGGGCTCGGTGACGCTCACGACCGGGACCGAGGGGACCGTCTCCGCCGACGCGGTCCGCTTCGGGGGCGGCATGGGCGTCGTGGCCCGGGAGGGGGCCCCCAGTGGGCGCCCACGCTGGCTCGAGGCCGCCCGCTACTACGAACAGTTCGCCGGCGCCCCGCCGTCCGTCTACAACATCACCGGCGCCCCCGACGACGACTACACCGACGACTACCGGAGCCGCGCCGAGTGGGCCAACTGGCTGCGCGGCGCCCCCTTCGGGCCCTCGAGCGACCGCGACCTCCCCGGCCTCGGCGTCCCCGTCGACGCCGTCCTCGCGTGGCACACCGACGCCGGCGTGGACCGGGACCGGCCGGTCGGGACGCTCGCCATCTACAACGTCCCCGGCATGGACTCGACGCGCGTCTTCCCGAACGGCGTCTCGCGCCTCGCCAACCGCGACCTCGCCGACGCCGTCCAGACCGAGATCGTCGAGGACGTCCGCACGCTCTACACGCCCGACTGGCCGCGCCGCCCGCTCTGGGACCGCGCGTACTCCGAGGCCACCCGGCCCAACGTCCCGTCGGTCCTCCTCGAGCTCCTCTCGCACCAGAACTACCGCGACATGCGGCACGCGCTCGACCCGCGCTTCCGGTTCGACGCCGCGCGGGCCGTCTACAAGGCGCTCGGGCGGACCCTCGCCGAGCAACGGGCTCAGCCGTTCGTCCCGCAGCCGCTCCGCCCGACCCACTTCTCGGCGCTCCTCGACCAGGGCGAGGTCGCGCTGAGCTGGCGCCCGCAGGCCGACCCGATCGAGCCGGACGCCGCGCCCACCGGCTACGTCGTCTACGCCCGAGACGACGAGTGGGGCTGGGCCGAGGCCGCGCGGACCGACGCGACGGCGGTGCGCCTCCCGCCCCCACCCGCAGGCGTCGTGCGGAGCTACCGCGTGACCGCGACGAACGAGGGCGGCGAGAGCCGTCCGTCCGAGGCCCTCGCGGTCGGGATCTCCCCGTCGCCCGTCGAGCTTCCGCCGGTCCTCGTCGTCGACGGGTTCGACCGCGTCGCGGCGCCGGAGACGGTCGACGAGGTTGGCCGCGTCGGGTTCGTCGACCCGGTCGGCGTGCCGGACGGGCTCGGCGTCGTGACGGTCGGCGCGCAGCGCAACTTCGACCCGACCGACGACTACGACACGCGTCCGGGATGGGGCGCCAGCGGGGCCGAGCTGGAGGGGCAGGCGGTGATGGGCAACGACCACGACCACGTCGCCGCGCACGGCCGGGCGATCCTCCCGCTCGCCCGCTCGTTCGGGTCGGCCTCGGATGAGGCCGTTTGGGACGGCGCCGTCGACCTGGCGGATTACGAGGTGGTCGACCTCGTGCTCGGCCTCGAAAAGCGGACGCCGTGGCCGCGCCTCGAGGACCCGCGCCCGCCGGCGTTCGAGGCGCTCCCGGCGGCGCTCCGCGACCGTCTGGCGGCGTACCTCGACGGCGGCGGCGCGCTCGTCGTGTCCGGGGCCCACTGGGCAGGCGACGCGGCCTCCGACCCGGCCTCGGCCGCGTGGCTCCGCGTCCACCTCGGCGTCGAGGTGGCGGGAGCCGCCGCCGACGCGGCCGCGCTCCAGGCCGATGGCACCGCGCTCCCGTTCGCCACGGAGTACGGCCCGGACCGGTACGCCGTCCGGGCTCCCGACGTGCTCGCGGCCTCGAACCCGGACGCTGCGGTCGTCCGCCGCTACGTGAACGGGGAGGGCGCAGCCGTGGCCTTCGGGCGGACCGTCAGCTTCGGGGTTCCGTTCGAGGCGATCCTCAACGACGCTCAGCTCCAGACGCTCCTCGCCGACGCGATCCGCCGCGTCGCCGGCAGCTAGAGGGCCCGCTCGAACCGGCGGAACCGGCGCGCGACCGTCGCGCCGCACGCGCGCTCGTAGAACGGGAGCGCGGCGGCCCACGCGATCGTGGCGCGGGCGTGCCCCTCCGCCTTCAGGTCGGCGAGGCAGCGCTTGAGGAGGACGGCGCCGACGCCGAGGCCACGCGCCTCGGGCGCCGTCCCCATCGGGCCGAACCAGCCGAGCGGGGCATTCGTGGCCGAGTGGGCGGCGAACCCGATCGCCGACTCGCCCCGGAGCGCGAGGTGGAGCGTCGGCGGCCGGTTTCCCATGGCGCAGTCCGCCTCGGGCTGCCACGCCGGCCAGTGGGCGTCGAGGAGCGCCGCCAGCGCGGGCCGGTCCGTCTCGGACGCGCGACGGACGGAAACACGGGCCGCGGCGAGGCGCTGTTCGTCGTCGCTCGTGTCCCAGTCGTCCCGGCCCAGGTCCACGCCGAGGTTGACGGCCTCGCCCGTCTCGCGGAGCCCGTGGGCGGCGAGGAACGCGGGCGCGGCCTCGTAGCGGACGTCGACGCCGGGCGTGAGGTAGTTCGGCGCCGCCTCGCCGATGCGGAGCGATGTCGCGCCCCTCCGGCCCAGGTCGTCGGCCAGCGTGCGGAGCAGCGCGGAGCCGACACCCCGCCGCCGGTGCTCTGGCGCGACGGCGAGGAGACGAACGCTCCCGCGCCGCTGGCTGCGCCGACCTGCCGGTTCGGTCGGGACCTCCCAAGGGGCGCCGCACCCGATGCCGGCGAGGGCGCCGGCGACCTCGGCCGCCAGCGCGAGACCGGCCGGATCGCCCCAGAGCTTCTCGGCGAGGACAGGCGGCGGGACCGGGTCGAACGGGGCGCTCCGCTGCCACAGCGCGTATGCCGCCCCGAGGTCGGCGGGGCGGAGCGGGCGGAGCGCGACGTCTCGTTCTGGCATCACCGAGGGCTCGTCGAGGCTCTTGTCTCAGAGGCTCGCGGGCTCCGCCCGCCTCGGTGGGGGCGCGGGGGCGGGCGGAGGCGGTGGGGGGGGGCGG
>JAAXJP010000356.1:3544-3910 GCA_012269805.1 Rubrivirga sp. | reverse complement strand
CCCCCGTTCCCGCCGCGTCGGTCCCGATCCGGTTGCCGAGGAGCACGGCCCCGGATCCGCCATCCGCGATCCAGACGCCGTGCCCCACGTTCCCACTGATGACGTTGCCCCGGCCGGCCTCGACGCTGCCGATCACAGCGCCCGACGCGCCCCGTACTTCGACGCCGAGCCCGTTCGGCGCCGCCGCGCCCGACGGCGCCACGCCGATCCAGTTCGCTTCGAGGACGACGCCGCTCGGGCCTGCAACGAGGACGCCCGCCTCGGTGGCCCCGCCGACCGACAGCCCGCGCACGGTTGTCTCCGCCGCCGCGAGGTCGAGCCCGAGCGGCTGGCCGGCCGCGTCAACGGCAAGGAGCGGCGCGCCGG
>JAAXJP010000356.1:0-3534 GCA_012269805.1 Rubrivirga sp. | reverse complement strand
CTGGCCACCGCCTGGGCCCGGTCGAGGCGCAGCAGCCGCGCGCCGGCGTAGCCCGGCGGCGGCGCCGCGTCGAGGACGGCCGGGGCGGTGACCGCCGGGAGCGGCGACGCCAGCACGACGGGGTGGGGCCCGGCGCCGGGGACGTCGACGGAGACCGAGTCGCGGCCGGCGCGGGCGTTCGCCGTCCGGATCGCGGCGCGGAGCGTGCACTCGGGCTCGTCCTCGCCGTCCCGGGTGACGGTCTCGCCCGTGTCGCAGTCACCCGAGCCGCCGCTCTCGTCGTCGCGTTCGGCCGTCGAGTTGACGACGATCTCGCGGGGGGCTACAGGAGCGAGAACAGCCTTCCAGGCGACTACCTGCGCAGGGCTCGTCCCCAGGAGCGGCCCCTCGCCGACGAGCACGCCGTCTGGCGTCATGTAGTGAGCTAGAAAAGGAAACTGAGCCCCAGAGTCGAGATCGAAGGCCGAGAGATCCATCCCGTAGTCGTCCTGAAGGACGTCTTGGAGCCGTCGGATGCCTTGCCCCTCAACCCAGAGCGTCGAATGCTTCTCCCGGTCGGAGACGAAAGCGGTCCGCTCGTAGCCGAGGACCATGGTCCCGTCGCGGGACACCGCGATCGCCTCGGCGGTGCCCCGCGCGGCGGCGCTGTTGACGTAGCCGAGCCGGTCGACCGTCCCGCCCTGCCACCGGAACGGCTCGTACGTGTTCGGCCCGTCGTCGAACACCGTCCCGACGAGGACGACCCCGTCCGGCGAGACGCCGAAGGCCTCGCCGTCGCCGAGATACTGGATCGTGCCGTCGTAGCGGGCCGCCCGGGGGTAGGCGCCGGGGGCCGGTTGCCCGCGGCCCGCCAGGACCTGCCCGTCGGCCGAGACCGCGTTCGCGTTCCAAAACGCGGACGTGCTCCGCAGCACGACCTCGAGCTCCCCGTTGGTCCAGCGGAGTACGTTGTACTCGTTATCCGTTCCCCCCTCGCGCCGGACCGTGTACGACTGAAGAAGGACGTCTCCGTCCTCCGAGCCCGTGAGCGGCGTCCCAGCGCTGAAGGTGAGGCTCTGAAAGTCGGACGGCCGAGGAAGCTGCTGCGGGACCCCCGACACGTCCCAGCGGACGTAGAACGGGATGTCGCACCGCGTCGCGTAGTCGGTGCACCCGGGGTCGCCAGCGACTTGTCGGGAGCCCATGAGCACCTCGCCGTCCCCGGAGAGCCGGAGTTGGGGACCATTGACTGCTTGCGCCCCCCCCTGCGGAAGGCCGAGCGATACGAGTTCGCCGTCGACGTAGAGGTCATAGGTCCCCGTCGTCCGCAACCCCACTGCCACGCGGCCGTCGTCTGAGGAGTGGTAGAACGTGCGGAACTGGGGGACGATCTCGAACGACTGGGCAGAGGCGCCGCCGGTGGCGAGCGTCGCCAGCAGGAGGAGAAATGGGAGACGGGGCATGGGGCGAGCCTGTTGGGTTCTCCCATAAGCGGGATCCCCCGCCAAACGGGCTCACCGGCTCCCGCCCCCCCCTACAGCGCGACCTCCTCGGCCGGCGGCCGGCGGTTGTAGCGCGAGGCCATCACGAACCCGTAGGCCCCCGCCGTGTCGATGAGCACGACGTCGCCCTCCTGCGTCTCCGGGAACGGACGCGCCCGCGCGAGGACGTCGCTGCTCTCGCAGATCGGCCCGACGATCTCGGCCGGGCCCGCGGGGGGGGCGCCGAGGCGGGACAGGTTGACGACGTCGTGGTGGGCGCCGTAGAGCGCCGGCCGGAGGAGCGAGTTCATCCCGGCGTCGAGGCCGACGTAGCGGACGGCCCCCTTCCGCTTGACCTGCGTCACGCGGGCCAGGAGCACGCCGGCCTCGGCCACGAGAAAGCGGCCCGGCTCGATCCAGACGGCGAGGTCGGGGTGGTCGGCGCGGGCCGCGCCGAGCGCGGCCCCGGCCGCCTCGAGGTCGTACGGCGGCGCGGCGCCGGTCGGGGCGGGGATCCCGCCGCCGACGTTGACGTGCCGGGCCTCCGGGAAGTGGGCGCGCGCGAGGCGGCCGAGGAGCCGGGCGTTCTCGGCCCACACGCCGAGGTCGTCGTAGCCGCTCCCGGTGTGGGCGTGGAGCCCCACGACGCGGGCGCCGTGCCGGCGGGCGGCCTCGGCGAGGGCGGGGAGGTCGGCCGGCGAGACGCCGAACTTGGATGCGTCGCCGGCGGTCTTGACGTGGTCGTGGTGCCCCTTCCCCACCCCGGGGTCGACGCGGACCGTGATCTCGCGGCCCGCCCAGAGGGCGGCCCAGTCGTCGAGGAGCGCCGCGTTGTCGACCGTGGCGTGGACGCCGAGCTCCAGGGCGCGGGCGACCTCGGCGCGCGCGGCGAAGTTGGGCGTGTAGAGGACCCGCTCGGCCGGGAAGCCGGGGACCGCCTCCAGCACGTGCTCGATCTCGTAGACCGAGACGCACTCGAGGTCGAGGCCCTCGTCGACGACCGCGCGGAGGACGTCGGGGTGGTCGTTGGCCTTGACGGCGTAGAGGACGCGGTCGGCGGGGACGGCGGCGCGGAGGTCGCGGGCCCGCTGGCGGACCGTGGCGAGGTCGTAGACGTAGCGCGGCGAGCGGTCGGCGGCGAGGGCGAGGAGCGCGTCGCGGCGGGCGCGCCACCAGGGCATCGAGGGCACGAGTCGGGAGGAGGCTCGCGGCCCAAGGTCCGGCGATCCGGGCGCGGGCGCCGGAGAAAGTCGCGCGCAGCCCGGCGCCCCCCTGCCCCGAGGCCCGTGTCGGAGGGGAGCCCCGCGCCGCGTCGGACACCGCCCCCGGCCCGCCTCGGGCGTGCCCTGGACGTGCCGGTGAGGCGCCCGAGGCGGAGGGGGGCCGGGTACCTTGGACGCGTGATCCGGACCGCCCTCCTTCTCGCCCTCCTCGGCCTCGGCGCCGGGGGGGCCCGCGCCCAGGCCGACCTGTTCGGCGGCGTCGCCGACGCCGAGACGGCGGCGCCCGTGGCCGGCGCGACCGTCGCCCTCGTCGACGCGACGGGCGCGGTGCAGGGGCGCGCGGCCGGGACCGCGGGCCAGTTCGCGTTCCGCGGGCTCGCGCCCGGCCGCTACCTCCTCCGCGTGACGGCCATCGGGTACCGGCCGTCGTCCGACACGCTGGCGCTCGCGGCCGGCGACCGGCGCGACCTCGCCATCGACCTCGCGCCGGCCACGGCCACGCTCGACGCCGTCGAGGTCGAGGCCGCCGAGGCCATCGCGATCCGCGAGCCCGGCCTCGCGCGGCTCCGCCCGACCGACCTCGCCGCGCTCCCCACCGCCGACCCCGGCGGCGACCTCGCGGCCGGCCTCCTCGTCCAGCCCGGCATCACGACCATCGGCGACCGCGGCGGCCAGCTCTCCGTCCGCGGCGGGACGCCGACGCAGAACCTCGTCCTCGTCGACGGCATCCCCGTCTTCCAGCCGTTCCACCTCCTGGGCGGCTACAGCGCGCTGCCGGCCGGCGTCGTCCGCTCGGCCGCCGTCTACGCCGGCGGTTGGCCGGCCCGGTTCGGGGGGCGGATCGCGTCGGG
>JAAXJP010000242.1 GCA_012269805.1 Rubrivirga sp. | reverse complement strand
GGAGCGGAACACGAGACTCGAACTCGCGACCTCCACCATGGCAAGGTGGCGCTCTACCAGCTGAGCTAGTTCCGCTGGGCGCTCTCTTGCGAGCGGATGACCAAGGTACGGGGCCGCCCGCGTCCTGTCAACGCGCTCGACGTGTGCTCCAACGCCTCTTCACACGTGCGCCCGTCCGGGGCGGCGGATAGCTTGCCGGCCCCCCTCCGCCATGGACGACTCGCCCCGCCCCTGGACTCGCCTCGCCACCAGAACGCTCGTCGACCGTTGGTGGATGACGCTCCGCGAAGACCGCGTCCAACTCCCTGACGGGCCCGTCCTGGAGGAGTACCACGTCGCTGAATACCCCGACTGGACCTGCGCGCTCGCGTTGACCGACGACGGACAGGCCGTCCTCGTCGAGCAGTACCGGTACGGGATCGACCGCGTGATCCTGGAGCTGCCGGCTGGCGCCGTCGACCCAGACGAGGCGCCCGCCAAGACTGTCCGGCGCGAGCTCCGCGAAGAGACGGGCTACGAGGGGCGCGAGTGGGTCCGCCTCGGGAAGCTGGCGGTCGAGCCCGGGCGCCACACGAACTACGGGCACGTCTTCGTGGCGCGCGGCTGCCGGGCCGTCGCGGCTCCGACGCTGGAGGCGTCGGAGGATCTCCGCGTCCGCCTCGTCCCGGCTGCGTCGCTCCCAGGTCTCGTCGAAGCGGGGCGCATCGCGCACGGGATCCACGCGGCGGCGGTGTTCTGGGCTTTCGCAAAGGGACTCCTCGCTGAACCCCGCTCGAGTGGCGGCGTTTAGGGCGTCCACTCTCCAACGCCCGTCCCGATCCCCATGCAGAAAGAGCAGAAGACCCTCCTCGTCAGCGTCAACGTCGAAGAACACGACGGCGAGGACCAGCACATGTCCGAGATCGGCCGGCAGGTCGGCCAGGGGTGGAAGGTGATCCAGGCCATCCCGGTCTCGGGCGAGGAGGCCGGGCCTGGCGGCCTCTCCGAAGACTTTATGCGCTACCAGGTCACGGTCGAGCGCGAGATCGACGAGGACAACGTGGTCCAGGGCGTCGACCGGGGCAAGGCGGCTCGTCTCAAAGACGCGGGCCAAGCCTCGGGCGCTTTCGACGATGGCATCCCGCGGGGGGACGAGGAGTCGTAGAGGGCCGATCGTGCGCAGGCCGGCTCATTCCTGACCTCTCTGTTCCGCCCGGTACCCCGCGCTCGTGAGGGCCTCGACGGCTCGGTCGGCTTGGTCCGCCGTCTCGAAGCCGAACCGGAACGTCCCGACCTCGCCGACGCGGACGCGCAGGAGCTCGGCGTCCTTGAGGTTGAGGCCGGCCGCGGCGATCGTGCCCGTGAGGCCGTGCAGGAATCCGGGCCGGTCGTCTGCCCAGACGACGACGTCGGCGAGCGGGGCGAGAAAGCCCTTCGACGACGATGGGAGCGCGGCTCGCGTCCTTCCCGCCCGCTCGAATGCGCCCGCCAGTCCCTCCGGATCGTCCAAGATCGACTGGCGGAGGGCGCCGACGCGGTCCGCGAACGCGCCGAGAACGTGGGTGACGGCGTCGCGGTTGTCGCGGAGGATCGGGCCCCACATCGAGAACGGCGAGCCCGCGATCCGCGTCATGTCGCGGAAGCCGCCGGCGGCGAGCCCGAGCGCGTCGTCGCCGGTCTCGGCCGCCGTCTCGACGAGCGCGACCGCCAGCAATTGGGGGAGGTGGCTGATGGTCGCCGCGACGAGGTCGTGCCGCGCCGCGTCGAGCACGACGGGCCGCGCTCCGACGGTCTCCACGAGCCACAGCACCTCGGGCGCGTCGTCGGCCAGGTCGCCGAGGCCGGGGGAGGGGCACAAGGCCCAGACGGCGTTCTCGAACAGGAGCGGGTCCGCGTGCTCGGGCCCACCGACGGCCGCGCCGGCCATCGGGTGTCCGCCCACGAACCGGACCGCCTGGGGCAGCACGCGGGCTGCGTCCAGCACGGCCCCCTTGACGGAGCCCACGTCGGTCACGAGCGCGCCGGGGCGGAGGTGCCTGGCGGCGAGGGTCAGGAGGCCGGGGAGTGCGTCGAGCGGGGCCGCGAGGACGGCGACGTCGGCCTGCGACAGGACCTCACTCGGCGTCCCGGCGCCCGTGAGCGCGCCGCGGCGGCCCGCCGCCTCGGTGTGCTGCGGGGAGGCGTCGCCGCCGCGGACGGCGTGGTCGGGATGGCGGCGGCGGAGGGCGAGGCCGAGCGAGGCCCCGATGAGGCCGGTGCCGACGATGGCGACAGTCTGGGGACCCGGGTGCACGGTGGAACGGTTGGCGGCCCGCAACCTACCGTCCCCCGATGCTCTTCCCGATCAGCGACGACGACCGCCACCTCGACGGCCCGGCGTGGGCTACGATCGTGCTCCTCGTCGCCAACGTGCTCGTGTTCGTCTACCAGATGAGCGAGCCCGCCTTCACGTACGGCTGGAGCGTCGTCCCTGAGGAGATCACGACGGGTCAGGACCTCGTCAACAGCCAACCGATTCCCGGGCCGGAGACCCAGATCCGGTCGGCACAGGACATCCCACAGCGGCCGGGGCCGGGGCCAGCGCCGCTGATCTACCTCACCGTCTTCTCGGCGATGTTCATGCACGGCGGGTTCGGCCACATCGCCGGCAACATGTTGTACCTCTGGATCTTCGGCGACAATGTCGAGCACCGGTTCGGGACCGCGAAGTTTGTCCTGTTCTACCTCGTCAGTGGGATCGTGGCGACGGTCACGCAGATTCTGATGGACCCCGACGGGTTAGTGCCGAACCTCGGAGCGAGCGGCGCGATCGCGGGGGTGCTCGGGGCCTACCTCGTGCTCTTCCCGCGCAATCGCGTGAACGCTGTGTTCATTATCCGCATCGTCACGGTGCCCGCCGTGGTGGTGCTCGGGCTGTGGATCGTGCTCCAGTTCGTCAACCAGTGGGGGGCGATCGGGGTGACTGAGGAGACGGGCGGGGTGGCCTACGGCGCCCACATCGGCGGTTTCCTGGCCGGAATGGCCCTCGCGCTCGCTCTGCGAATGACGGGAACGAGGGAGCAATCCAGCCGGCTGAGCCGGTCGATGGCCACCGACCCCCGCAATCGGACGCTGTGGTAGCGGGCGGGCACGTTCCTTGCAGCGGATCCGTTTGAATCTGTCCCGCGTAGTCCCGATATTCCGAGAGGTCTCCCTCCGCCGATGGCTCCTTTCTACTCCCTCCGACGTCTCGCCGCGGTCGCCTTGCTGGCGGCCGGCCTCGTCGCCGTCCCGGCGCGCGCCGCCGTGGCTGACGGCGCCGAGCTCACGCTCGTCCACACCGACGACACGCCGCAGCCGTTCCGGCTGTCGGTCCCGAGCCCGAACCCGTTCACGTCCTCGACGCGACTCACGCTGACGGTCGAGCAGGCGACGTCGCTGTCGGTGGCCGTCCACGACGCGCTCGGGCGCCGCGTCGCGCTGCTCCACGACGGCTTCGTCCAGGCCGGGACGTACACGCTCCGCGTCGACGCGGGCGACCTCCCGCCGGGCCTCTACCTCGTCCGCGCCACCGACGGCCGCGGCCAGACGGCCACCCGCTCGGTCTCGCTCGCGCGCTAGCGCTGGAGCCGTCCTGTCTTCGAGCGCCTGTCCCGGCTCTGGGGCAGGCGCTTTTGCTTGTGACTCGGCGACGCCCGCATCGGGAAGTGACCGACGGAACCCGCGGTCGTGGGCGGGCTTGAAGAGCCTCCTTTCCGACCCACCCCTCATGGCAGAATCCAACGGCGGCAGCGGCGGCTCGACCGCCATCGTCGCCATCGTCGCCCTCGTCCTCGTCGGCGTCCTGGTCTGGTTCTTTTTTCTCCGCGGCGGCGCGGCACCCGCCGCGGGCGACGGCGGACCCGACATCGACGTGACCATCGAGAATCCGCTCCCGGACAGCGAATAGCGCGGCGATGGAGTGCCCACCACGACTCC
>JAAXJP010000022.1:1301-3949 GCA_012269805.1 Rubrivirga sp. | reverse complement strand
GACCAACGCCGCGAGTGCCCCTGCGGCGGCTGGGGCCCGCCGAGCCATTACGGAATCGCTCCATCGGCGGAACGATATCTCCGACTGCCCGGCGCTCCGGCGCGGGTGTCGCCCGGGGCGGCGACCTCGTGGGAGATCGCAAGGCGGCCTCTCGGTCGGGGGCGCTGGTTGGTCACAGGCGACGGTCGCCTCCCGGGCGGAGCGCCCGGGGCGAAGCTGACGGCTCGGGTGGTGGACCGGGGGTTCGACGAATCTTGGCTTCCATCCCATCGTATGGATACGATAAGTTGTCCTCGTGCAGGCCAAGACCGACCTCTTCCCACCCGACCTCGCCCGCCTTGCCGAGGTGGCCAAGGCGCTCGGCCACCCCGCCCGGCTCGCCATCCTCCAGACGCTCGCCGCGCGCGGGACGTGCGTCTGCGGCGAGCTCGTGAGCGAGCTCCCGCTCGCACAGGCGACGGTCTCCCAGCACCTCAAGGCGCTCAAGACGGCCGGCCTCGTCCGCGGCGAGGTCGACGGGCCGCGCTCGTGCTACTGCGTGGACGCCCCGGCCCTCCGTGCCCTCTCCGCCGACCTCGGCGCCTTTCTCGACCCCGTCCTCGACGCGCTTCCCGCCGCCAACTGCGACGACGACTGCTGCTGATCCCCCCGGATACGACTCCCATGCTCGACCTCCAGACCGCCGCGGAGACGCCGGCGGCCCGCACCGACCGCCGCCCCGCTCCCGATCTCCCACCGCCCGAGCCCGGGCCGGAGGGGCGGACCCCGGAGGGGCGCAACAAGGACCTCGGCTTCTTCGAGCGCTACCTGAGCCTGTGGGTCGCCCTGTGCATCGGGGCCGGCGTCGCGCTCGGCGCCCTCGTGCCGGCCGTGCCCGCGGCGCTAGGCGAGCTCTCCGTCGCCCAGGTCAACCTCCCGATCGCCGTCCTGATCTGGGCCATGATCTTCCCGATGATGCTCCAGATCGACTTCCGGAGCGTGCTCGGCGTCCGCCGCCAGCCGCGCGGGCTGACGGTCACGCTCGTCGTGAACTGGCTGGTCAAGCCGTTCTCGATGTTCGCTTTCGCGTGGCTCTTCCTAGAGGTCCTCTTCGCGCCGTTCATCACGCCGGAGCTGGCGCGGGAGTACGTCGCGGGCGCCATCCTGCTCGGCGCCGCCCCGTGCACGGCGATGGTGTTCGTGTGGAGCTACCTCACCGACGGCGACCCCGCCTACACGCTCGTCCAGGTGGCGATCAACGACCTCATCATGCTCGTCGCCTTCGCGCCGATCGTGGCGCTGCTTCTGGGTGTGGCCGACGTGGCGGTCCCGTGGGAGACGCTGCTGGTCTCCGTGGGCCTCTACATCGTCGTGCCGCTGGCGGCGGGCGCGGCCGTGCGGACGGCGCTGATCCGCGCGAAGGGCGCCGCGTGGTTCGACGACGTGTTCCTGGCCCGGTTCGGGTCGGTGACGGTCGTGGCGCTCCTGCTCACGCTCGTGCTCCTGTTCTCCTTCCAGGCCGACCAGATCCTCGCCGCGCCGTTCGACATCGCCCTCGTCGCGGTCCCGCTCACGCTCCAAACGCTGTTCGTCTTCGCGCTGGCCTACGGGTGGGCGTACGCGTGGCGCGTGCCGCACCGCGTGGCGGCGCCGGCCGGGCTGATCGGCGCGAGCAACTTTTTCGAGATGGCCGTCGCCGTCGCCATCGTCCTGTTCGGGGTGACGAGCGGGGCCGTGCTGGCGACGGTCGTGGGCGTGCTGATCGAGGTGCCGCTGATGCTGGCGCTCGTCCGGTTCGCCAACCGGACGCGGCCGGCGTTCGACGCCCGCGCCTCGGCCGCCTCGGCGTCCCGATGACCCCGGTCGTGCTCTCGCCCGAGGCCGCCGCCTACGTCCGCCAGCGGGGCGGGGCGCTCACGCTCCGGCGGTCGCCGCGCCACGGCTGTTGCGGCGGGACCGTCGGCGTCCCCGTCGCCGAGGCCGTCGCGCCCGCCGACACGGGCGGCTTCGTGCAACGCGCCCTCGACGCGCCCGGCGGGCCGGTCCGTCTGTTCTTCGCCAGTGACCTCGACGCCCCGGCGGCCGGGCCCGTTCGCGTCGGGCTCGACCGCGTTCTCGGCCTGGCCGCGCTCTACGTCGAGGGCGCCGACGCCCGCCTCTGACGCTCCCACTATGGCCCGCCGCCTCGACCCGCACGATCCGCTCCCGTTCGACGAGCGCGAAGTCGTCGTGGTCGGCGGCGGACAGGCCGCCCTCGCGGTCGGCTACCACCTCGCGCGCGAGCTTCGGAAGACGGAGGCGACCGTCGCCTTGTTCGACGACCGACCGGGGCCCGGCGGCGCGTGGGGCGGGACGTGGGACTCGCTCCGGCTCTTCTCGCCGGCCGAGTGGTCGTCATTGCCGGGCTACCTGTTCCCGCGCCACCTCGCCGGCCGCGACGCCGAGGCGGCCGAGGCCCCGCACCGCGACGACGTCCTCGACTACCTCGCCGCCTACGAGGCCCGCTACGAGCTGCCCGTCTGGCGGCCCGTCCGCGTGACGGGCGTCCGGGACGACGGCGAGCGCCTCCGCGTCGAGACCGACCGGGGCGGCGTTCTCGCCCGCGCCGTGATCGCGGCGACGGGCACCGCCGCCGCGCCCTACGTCCCCGACGTGCCGGGGCGCGGGGC
>JAAXJP010000022.1:0-1291 GCA_012269805.1 Rubrivirga sp. | reverse complement strand
GCGTGCGGCGGCGTCCAAGTCCACTCGTCGGCGTACCGCTCGCCCGCCCCGTTCGTGGGGAAGCGGGTGCTGGTCGTCGGCGGCGGCAACTCGGGCGCGCAGATCCTGGCCGAGGTCTCGGCCGTGGCGGAGGCGTCGGGGGTCGGCGAGCGCCCGCCCCGCTTCCTCCCGCCCGACGTCGACGGCCGCGTCCTGTTCGACGCGGCGACGGCGCGGTACCACGCGATCCAGAACGGCGAGGACCCCGGTCGGCCGTACGGGCTGGGCGATGTCGTCCAGGTGCCCCCGGTCCGCGAGGCCAGAGAGGCCGGCCGCCTCGACGACCTCCGCCCGCCCTTCGCGCGGCTCACGGCGTCCGGGGTCGTCTGGCCCGATGGGGCCGCCGAGGCGGTCGAGGCCGTGATCTGGTGCACCGGGTTCCGGCCCGCGCTCGGGTTCCTCGACGGGCTCGGTGTCGTCGGCGCGGACGGCCGGGTCGCCGTCGAGGGCACGCGGTCGACGGCCGAGCCACGGCTGTGGCTCGTCGGGTACGGGCAGTGGACCGGGTTCGCCTCGGCCACGCTCGTCGGCGTCGGCCGCTCGGCCCGCGCGGCGGCCCGGGAGGTGGCCCGCTCGCTCGCTCCCGTCCCTACCCCCTGACCCCCCTGACCGTGCCGACCACCCTCGCCGTCTTCTCCGACGTCCACGCCAACCTCCCCGCCCTCGACGCGGTCCTCGCCGACATCGACGCCCGGCTCGGCCGCGGCGAGGTCGACGCCGTCTACTGCCTCGGCGACCTCGTCGGCTACGCGACGTGGCCCAACGAGGTGGTCGCGGCCGTCCGCGAGCGCGGCATCCCGACGATCGCCGGCAACTACGACGAGGGCGTCGGGCTGGCGAGCGACGACTGCGGCTGCGCCTACCAGACCGACGAGGACCGGGCGCGCGGCGACGCGTCGATCGCCTACACGAACGGCGTCGTGACCGAGGCGACCCGGCGCTACCTCCGGGGCCTCCCGCGCCACCTCCGCCTCACGCTCGCCGCGCCCCGCCAGTCCGGCGCCGCGCCCGTCGAGGTGCTCATGGTCCACGGCAGCCCGCGCCGGGTCAACGAGTACCTCTTCGAGGACCGCCCGGACCGGAGCCTCGTCCGGATGATGGGGGCGGCGGGGGCCGATGTCATGCTGTTCGGCCACACGCACAAGCCCTACCACAAGGCGCTGGCGGACGAGGCCGACGGCGAGACCGCCGACGGGTCCCCCGTCTACCGCCACGCCGTCAACACGGGCTCGGTCGGCAAGCCGAAGGACGG
>JAAXJP010000202.1 GCA_012269805.1 Rubrivirga sp. | reverse complement strand
GGCCACCGCTTCCGCCATCTCGAACTCCGTGGTCTCCATCACCGTGACGACCGGGGACGGAGGTGACGCGGGCGCGGCGCCCGCCGTTCGGTCTTCCCGGAGAATAGACGGCGCCCCCGTCGGCGTCGGGCTCGGGGCCTCGGATTCCAGGCGAAGACCGCCGACGCAACACGGGCGTTCGCCGCTGCCCGTTCAGGGGCGGTAGGCTTTACCGGCGCCCCCCGCCCGACGACGTCGCTCCCCTGGCCGGCTCTCAAGCGGAGGCCTCCACCACACCGACCCGCCCCGACGCACCGATGCCCCGACTCTCGCTCGTACTGGCCCTCGCCCTCAGCGCGTGTGTGACCGCCCAGCCGACCCCGCCCGCCTCGGAGGCCCAGCCGACCCCGCCCGCCATGGAGCAGGAGCCGGCGTCCCCCGCCTCGGTCACCGTTGACCGGGACGACGCGTCCCCTCGCAACGTCGTCCTGATGATCGCCGACGGGTTCGGGCCGGCCTCGGCAACGCTCGGGGCCGCGGCCAAGGGGGCGCCGCTCGCGCTCGACGGCGTCCTGGTCGGCTCCGTCGAGACGTCGGCGACGGACAGCCGCGTCACGGACTCGGCGGCCGGGGCGACCGCGTACAGCTGCGGCCTCAAGACGTACAACGGCGCGATCGCCGTCGACGCCGACGGCCGGCCGTGCCAGACGGTCCTCGAGGCGGCCGAGGCGGCCGGCCTCGCGACGGGGCTCGGCGCGACGAGCCGGATCACGCACGCGACGCCGGCGGCGTTCGCCAGCCACGTCGTGAGCCGGGCTCAGGAGGCCGAAATCGCGCGCCAGCTCGCGGCCTCTGGCGTCGAGGTTCTCTTCGGCGGCGGCACGCAGTTTGTCACCGACTCGCTCACCGCCGCCATGGCCGCCGACGGGTGGGCCGTCGCCCTCGACCGTGCCGGGTACGACCGCCTCGACAGGGTCCCGGCCGCCGCGGTCCTGGCCCCGTCGCACCTCGCCTACGAGATCGACCGGGACACGACCGACCAGCCGTCGCTGGCCGAGATGGCGACGAAGGCGCTCGACCTTTTGGCCGCCTCCGCCGACGGGCGCGAGAACGGGTTCTTCCTCATGGTCGAGGGCTCGCGGATCGACCACGCGGGCCACGCCAACGACCCGGCGGCCCACCTCGGCGACATCCTCGCGTACGACGCCGCGGTCGCCGCCGTCCTCGAGTGGGCCGCCCGCGACGGGAACACGCTCGTCGTCTCGACGGCCGACCACGAGACGGGCGGGATGACGCTCGGCCGCGACGGCATCTACGCCTGGGACCCCGCGCCGCTGCTCGCCGCGACGGCCTCGTTCGAGGCGATGACCGCGGCGCTCCAGGCCGGTGGCGACCCGGCCACAGTCGTCCGCGAGGGGCTCGCGCTCGACGCGCTGCCCGACGGTGCGGAGGAGGCAATCCGCGGGGCCATCGCGAGCGGCGACCCGTACGCGCTCGGCCCGGTCGTCCGCGATCTCATCAGCGAGCCGGCCGGCATCGGCTGGACGACCGGCGGCCACACGGCCGTCGACGTCGGGCTCTACGCCGCCGGGCCGGGCGCCGAGCGGTTCGCCGGGCGTCACACGAACGACGCCGTCGGGCGGCTGCTGTTCGAGGCGCTCGGCCTCGACCGCTAGGCCTCGGCGTGCCGCTCAGCCGCCCCGCGCGGCGAGGGCGGCCCGTCGCTGCCGCGTCAGGATCGTGAGCGGGCCAAACTCGCCGCCGCCCCGCGCAATCCGCGCCTCGGCGAGGGAGAGCAGCGAGTCGGCCCGGAGCGTCTGGCCCAGCGCGGTGTAGGCCTCGGCGAGGGCGCTCTGGGCCTCGGCGATCCGCCAGTGGCCGGGCGTCGAGACCTCGCGGATCCGGAGGGCCTCGCGAAGCACCGGCACGGCCTCCGCCGCACGCCCGGTGTGGACGAGCGACGTGCCGAGCCCCGTCAGGGGGTACGGCCGGGCCGAGTGCATCGCCGGCGTCCGCGCGACGTCGTGGGTGGCGAGCGAGCGGCGGAACCACCCCTCGGCCGCGACCGCGTCGCCCTCGGCGAGGGCGAGCATCCCGAGGTGGGCCTCGGTGTGCGCCACGCGGAGGTGGTCGTCGCCGTGGAGCCGGCGGAACGTGGTCAGCGAGCGGTCGAGGAGGGGCGCGGCCCGCCGGAGGAGCGCCTCGTCGCCGGTGAGCAGCGTGCGGTCCTTGTAGACGAGGGCGAGATTGCCCTGCGCCAGCGCCGTCTCGGGGTGGGTCTCGCCGTAGGTCTCCTCGAAGATGCCGAGGGCCTGGCGGTAGTAGGTCTGCCCGCGGAGGTAGTCGCCCTGGTTTTTGACGACGACGCCGAGTTCGTTGAGCACGCTCCCGAGGCGGGCGCTCTCGGGGCCGTAATGGGCGCGGTAGAGCCCGGCCGCGCGCTGGTACGCCGCCTCGGCCTCCGTGAGGCGGCCCTGTCGGCGGAGGAGGGCGCCCATGGCCGCGTGGGCGTGGGCCGTCTCGACGTGGTCGGGGCCGAGCTCGCGCTCGACGTCGGCGAGGGCGCGGCGGAGGTGAGGCTCGGCATCGGCGAACCGGCCCTGGTGGACGAGGTTGAGCCCCATCGCTCGGCGCACGACCGAGACCGCGGGAGCCGACGGCCCGAGGGCCTCGACGCCACGCGCGAGCGCGTGGTCGAGGACGGCCTCGCCCTCGGCGTAGCGCGAGCTCTGGGTGAGGAGCGTCGCGAGGTCGGCCGCGCTCTCGAGGGCCTCCGGGTGGCCGGCCCCGCCGAGCTCGACGCGGATCCGGAGCGCGTCGCGCTGGAGCGCCTCGGCACGGTCGAACAAGCCGAGGTTGCCGTAGACCTTCCCGACGGCGGCTTCGACCGAGGCCCGGGTCCACGGGTCGTCGCGGAGGCCCGAGCGGAGCCGCGCCGACGTCCGGTCGAGAAGGTCGACGGCCGCGACCTGCCGCCCGCCTGTCTCGTCCGGGTCGACGTCGCCGAGGAGGTCGGTCAGGAGCGTCGTCGCGCGGACGGCCCGGTCGCGCTCGGCGCTCGCGCGGTCGGCCTCGCGGAGCGCCACGCCGGCGGCGCCGAGGACGAGCACGAACGACAGGGCCGCCACCGCCACGCCCGCGCGGTGGCGCCGCGCGAACCGCGAGGCGCGGTACCCGACGGTGTGCGGACGGGCCTCGATGGGGAGCCCCCGGAGGTGGCGGCGGACGTCGGCGCCGAGCGCGGCGGCGGACTCGTAGCGCCGCTCGGGCTCTTTGCGGAGCGCTTTCATCACGATCCGGTCGAGGTCGCCGCGGAGCCGCCGCCGGAGCCGCTCCGGCGACGTCGCACGGAGCGACCCGGCCCCGGTCTGCTCACTCGGTGGGCGCGTCGCGGGGTGGCCGGTCGTCGCGTGGGTGACGGCGTCGGAGGGGCGGAGCGGTTCGGTCTCGAGGATCGCCTGCTGGATGGCGTGGCGCCCGCCCGCCTCGGCGTGGGGCCGGCGGCCCGTGAGGAGCTCGTAGAGCAGGACGCCGAGCGCGTACACGTCGGTCGCCGTCGTGATGTCGCCCTCGGCCACCTGCTCGGGGGCCGCGTACTCCGGCGTCATCATGCGGAGGTCGGCTCCGGTCTCGACCGCCGCGGCGTCGCCCTCGGCGAGGAGCTTGGCGATCCCGAAGTCGAGGAGCTTGACGCGCGGGCCCTCCGGCGACGCCGTCACGAGGACGTTCGACGGCTTGAGGTCGCGGTGGACGACGAGCTTCCGGTGGGCCGACTGGACGGCGTCGCAGACCGACCGGAACAGCTCGAGGCGTTCGTCGACGGGTAGCTTGTGCCCGTCGCAGTAGGCCGTGATCGGCTCGCCCTCGACGAACTCCATGGCCAGCCACGGGCGGCCGTCCTCGGCCACCCCGCCGTCGAGGAGCCGCCCGATGGCCGGGTGGTCGAGCCGCGCCAGGATCTGGCGCTCGGCCAGGAAC
>JAAXJP010000102.1 GCA_012269805.1 Rubrivirga sp. | reverse complement strand
CGCCGGGCAGCACGAGCGCGTCGTACTGAGCGGCGTCGGCCTCGGACAGCGTCTTGTCGACGTCGACCGCGTCGCCCCAGTCGTCCTGGTCCCAGCCCTTGATGGAGCCAGACTCAGGAGAAACGACGTGGACCGTCGCGCCGGCCTCCTCGAGGGCCGATTTCGGCTTCATCAGTTCGGACTGCTCGAACCCGTCGGTGGCGAGGATCGCGATGGCGGTGTCGGTGAGGGGGGTAGGCATGGGAGGGGTAGAAAACAGGAGGGGCACAAGGGCACCGACGACGGCCCTGAGGGAGCGGCCTTCGGCGGGAGTTCAGGAGCCGGGCCTCCGGCCCCGACCCCTAGACCGGCAGCGCCCCAGCGGCGAGCGCGGCGAGGGCGACGAGGAGGACGAAACGGAGCGGTCGGAAATGGGACATGGTGGGATTTGGTGGGAGCGGATGCAACGCCAACGTGCACCACCGGATCTCGCGGTTCCACTCTACGGGCGGTCGTTCGGGGAGTCCCCCACGACCGCACGCTCGGTCGCGCTACGGGCGGCCGGGCGCGTCGCCGTCGGCCGCTGGCCCGAGGGGCCCCGTCCGCCGGATCTGCTCGGTCAGACGGGCCACCGGGAGGCCGAGAAGGCGGACCGTCATCACGTTCAGGACGAGGCCGCCGTCGGGCTGGAGCACGAGGTCCTGGACGACCGAGGTCCAGCGTCCCGTCCGGTAGCGGACGCGGAGCGTGTTTCCCACGACCGTGGCCTCGACCGGTCCCTCTGCCCCGGTGAGAGTGCCGGCGAACGCGTGCGGCCCGGTCCGGCGGAGGGTCCACGTCCGCTCCGTCGGCGAGCCGTCGCCGCGGCGGATCGTCTGGCGGAGCGCGATCCCGTCGCCGGTCGGCGTCCCGACGCTCTCGACGCGGACCACGACCGGCGCCTTCGTCCGGATGTCGAGGACGCCGAGCCCCTCGGTCCGTCCCGAGAAAAAGGCCCCGGGGGCGAAGCGGGGCTCGGCCTCGGGGCCGACGTGCGGGAGGGCGGGGAGGCAGCCAGTGAGCACGACGGCGAGGGCCGCCAGGAACACGGGGCGGGGATCGAAACGCATGGGAAGCCAACGTCCCGGCGGCGCCGCGGTCCCGCGAGGGGCGGAGGCGCGGGTAGCTTCCGGCGTCCTCCTACGCGCCCGATGCCTCTCGACCTCCTCCTCGCCGGCGGCACCGTCCTCGACGCCCGCACGGGCACGTCCCGCCGCGCCGACGTCCTGATCCGCGACGGCCGGATCGCCGCCGTCGGCGACTCCCTCGGTGACACGCCCGAGGCGGACGGGGCCCGCGTCTACGACGCCTCCGGCAAGACGATCTCGCAGGGGTGGATGGACATGCACGTCCACTTCCGCGAGCCAGGCCAGGAGCACAAGGAGACCATCGAGACGGGCGCGCGCGCGGCCGCCTTCGGCGGGTTCACGGCGGTCGCCTGCATGCCCAACACCGAGCCGCCCATCGCCACGCGCGACGTGGTCGAGTTCGTGACGAAGCGGGCCGAGGGCCTCGTCGTCGACGTCCACCCGATCGGGACGGTCTCGAAGGGGCGCCGAGGCGAGGAGCTGGCGGAGATGGCCGACATGGTGGCCGGCGGCGCCGTCGCGTTCTCCGACGACGGCTCGCCGGTCCAACACGGTGGCCTCATGCGCCGCGCGCTCGAGTACGCCCGGACGCTCGACAAGCCGATCCTCGGCCACGAGGAGGACCTCACCCTGAACCCGCACGGCCACATGAACGAGGGCGCGGTCGCCACGCGGCTCGGGCTGCCCGGCATCCCGGGCCTTGCCGAGGAGGCCATGATCGCCCGCGACGCGCTCCTGGCCGAGTTCACCGGCGGCCGGTTCCACGTCTGCCACATCTCGACGGCCGCCGCCGTCGACATCGTCCGCCGCGCGAAGGCCCGGGGCGTCCCGATCACCGCCGAGGCGTGCCCGCACCACTGGGCGCTCACCGACGCCGCCGTCGAGGACTCGGCCTACGACACGCACACGAAGATGCACCCCCCGCTCCGGACCGCCGCCGACGCGCAGGCCATCAAGGACGGGCTGGCCGACGGGACCATCGACGTCATCGCGACCGACCACGCGCCGCACGCGGGGTTCGAGAAGGAGGTCGAGTTTATCGAGGCGCCGTTCGGGATCCTCGGCCTCGAGACGTGCTGGGGCCTCACGGGCCGCGACCTCATCGCACCCGGCGTGCTGGCGGTCGAGGACGCCGTCCACAAGCTGGCGGTCGCGCCGCGCGAGATCCTCGGCCTCGAGGTCCCGACCTTCGACGAGGGCGCCGAGGCGAATCTCACCATTTTCGACGCGACGACGGAGTGGACGTTCGAGAAGCGCCACATCCGGTCGAAGTCCCACAACACGCCGTTCGTCGGCGCGCCGATGGTGGGGCGGGCGTGGGCCGTCGTGAACCACGGCCAGTTCGTCGAGGCCGAGGCGTGAGCGCGTTTCCGAGCAGCGCGACGGCGGCGTGGGCCGTGCTCCTCGCGAGCGCCCTGTTCGAGACCGCCTGGGCGGTCGGCCTACCGCGGACCGACGGGTTCACCCGCCTCGGGCCGAGCGTGGTCGTGGTCGCCGCCATGGTCGTGAGCGTCTACGGCCTCTCGCTCGCCACGCGGGTCTTGCCCGTGGGCACGGCGTACGCCGTGTGGACCGGCGTCGGCGCGGCGGGGGCCGTGGCGTACGGCATCCTCGTGCTGGGCGAGCCGCGGACGGCGGCGCGCCTGGCTTGCCTGGGGCTGATCCTCGCGGGCGTCGCGGGGCTCCGGATCCTCAGCCCCTCCGGCCACTGACCGAGGCGGGCCCGGTCCGGGCTCGCGCGTGCGAGGTGGTGGAGCCGCGGGCCGCCTCGGGAAGAGGAGGGGGGCTCTGCCAAGATTCGGCGGAGCGGGGCCGGGGTGCCGATGGCTTATCTAGAACGGATCTAGGTTTGGATCCCGTCCAGATAACGTCCTCGGCGCCGGCCGCCTCTCATGTTCCGCTCCCGTCTCCTCGTCCTGCTGGCGCTCGTCGCCGCCCCGACTGCCGCGCTCGCCCAGACCGGGACGCTCGCCGGCCGCGTCCTCGACGCCGACACGCAGCAGCCCCTGCCGGGCGCGACCGTCGTCCTGGCCGGCACCACGACCGGCACCTCGGCCGGCCCGGCCGGGGCGTTCACGATCTTGGAGGTCCCCGTCGACACCCACACGGTCCGGGTCAGCCTCGTCGGGTACGAGCCGGTCTCGCGGACGGTCGAGGTGCTCGAAGGCGAGCGCGTCGTGCTCGACGTGGCGCTGTCGGAGCAGACGGAGAGCCTGGGCGCGATCACGGTCGTCAGCCGCCGCGGCGGGTTCGTGCCGGCCGCGCTGTCGTCGGCCAGCAAGATCGGGGCGGCCCCTCTCGAGACGCCGCAGTCGGTCTCCGTCATCACGCAGGACCAGCTCGAGGTCCAGGACGCGACGACGCTCGCCGAGGCGCTCCGCTACACGCCCGGCATCCAGGGCGAGGCGTGGGGCTTCGAACCGCGCTTTACGTGGCTCAAGATCCGCGGCTTCGACGCGACCCAGACCGGCCTGTACCGCGACGGCCTCCAGCTCCGCAACGTGAACTACGCCGTCGGCTACAACGTCGAGCCGTACGGGGTGGAGCGGATCGAGGTGCTCCGTGGCCCGGCCTCCGTCCTCTACGGCGCGGGGAGTCCGGGCGGCGTCGTCGCCTTCTCGTCGAAGCGGCCGACGCTCGTCGACCAGCGCGAGGCGACGGTCGAGGCGGGCAGCTTCGGTCGGCTCCAGGCCCAGGCCGACGTGTCGGGCCCCATCGACGACGCCGGCCGGTTCTCGTACCGGCTCACCGGCCTCGCCCGCCAGAGCGGCACGCAGGTCGACTACGTCGACAACGACCGGCTGTTCGTCGCGCCCGCCCTGTCGTGGCGGCCCACCTCGGCGACGAATTGGACCGTGC
>JAAXJP010000369.1:1888-3974 GCA_012269805.1 Rubrivirga sp. | reverse complement strand
TAGCGGTTCCGGCCGTACTTCTCGTGGCTCGAGACCCAGTCGTGGGACGAGATCGCGCTCGCGAGGCTGATCTCGCCGGCCAGCACCACGCCCGCCACGATCTCGGCGAACTTCCGCGCCTTGTCGCGGCCGTAGCACCCGAGCATCTCGAGGCACTCCCGCTGCGTCGCCAGCCCGACGCCGCCGCCGTAGGTCGCCACGATGAGGGACGGGATCGTGATCGACATGTAGAGGGCGTCGTTGGACCGGTGCTCGGCGTAGAGCACGGCCGCGCTCGACTCCGACACGTTCGCGACGTCCTGGCCGGTCGCGATGAACATGGCCGTGATGCCGTTCGGGCTGTGGAGCCCGTTGTTGTTGGCGCCCGAGAGGAACGACCCGACGCCGGCCGCGACGCCCCAGTGGTAGGCGAGGGCCTCGGGCTCGACCCGCATCACCTCGCGGAGCACGTCGCCCGGGATCTCGCACTCGGCCGTGACCCGCTTGCCGCGCGTCTTCATGACGTTGACCATCGAGGCCTTCTTGTCCGTCGCGAAGTTGCTCTCGAGGTAGAAGCGGCGGATGTTCGGGGCGTTCTCCAAAATCCACGAGCACGCCGCGAAGGTGGCCCGGCCGACCATGTTCTGCCCGGCCGCGTCGCCCGTCGAGTAGTTGAAGCGGCAGAAGGCGAAGTGGTTCGAGAGGTACGTGTCGATGTAGAGCAGCTTGCCGACCGACGTCGTCGACTCGGCCTGGGCCGAGATCTCGTCCATGTGCTCGGCCAGCCAGTCCTTGAAGTCGCGGGCGTGGCGGGCGTTCTCGAAGATGAACACCGGGGCCCGCTGCATCTTGTCGGCCGAGACCGTGCAGGTCACGCCGCCGGACAGGTTGAGCACCTTCATCCCGCGGTTGTAGCTCGCCACGAGCGTCCCCTCGGCCGTGGCGAGCGGGATGAGAAACTCGCCGTCGGCGTGCTCGCCGTTCACCTTCAGCGGCCCGGCCACGCCGATCGGGACCTGGGCGACGCCGATAAAGCTCTCGACGTTGCCGGCCGCGATGTGCGGGTCGAACGAGTACGACGTGACGTGCTCGAACGCCGTCCCCGTGTACTCCTCCACGAACCGCTGGCGCTCGCGGATGGCCGCCTCGGCGTAGTCGTCCTGGGCGTCGCGCGGGACGACGACGCGGTCGGGCCGCTTGGGCTGGACCGAGTCCTTGACCTTGAACGAGAGGTCGCCCATCCCCTCGATGGCAAACCGGAGCCGGATCTCGTGGACCCCTTCGCTCGGCGTCACGCCCGGGACGTGGACCGTCACCACCCGCCGGAGCGGGAAGTCGACCGGGTTCGAGGACGAGACCTCCGAGGCGGGCATCTTCGTGCCGTCGTCGAGCGACAGCGTGAGCGCGTCGGCCGAGACCTCGCGCCCGTCGACGGTCACGCTCTGGAGGCCGGTGAGCGTCGCGTCGGTCAGCCGGTTCTTCAGGCTGAAGGCGAGGCCCCCGTCCGTGGGGGTGAGGCTCCCGTTGGTGTAGAGCTGGCGGAGGACGAGCGAGGGGATCTTCATCGGGCGCGGGGAAGAAGGGAGCGTCATGGTACTCCGAAAGCGCTCCCGGGTCTCGCCGCCGCCCCGAATCAGGCGCGTGCGGGCCGGTCTACACCGCCCGCCACATGACGTAGTGCGGCCCGATGCCGGGGATGTCGAACTCGGGCCCGACGGCCTCCAGCCCGAGCCTCTCGTAAAACGGGACGGCCACGAGCCGCGCGTTGCACCAGAGGTACCGGCCGCCGTTCTCGCGGACGACGGCGAAGCATTCCTCCAGCACGGTGCGCCCGAGCCCCGTCCCGCGTGCCGCGTCCGACGTCGCCATGCCGCGGAGCCGCCAGCTGGCGCCGTCGGCGTAGGCCGCCTCGGGGATCTCGTCGCGGTTGTCGGCCGGCGGCGCCTCGGCGTACACGGTCCCGACGCCGTCCGGCTCCGTCGCGCCGTCGCGGTAGGCGGCGACGTGGACGGCCCCGGTCTCGGCCTGGTCGTACGTCGCCCGCCGGTCGGTCCAGGTCGGCCGGAGGATCTGCGTCCGGCGCGGGCGGACGGCGGCGGCGGCGACG
>JAAXJP010000369.1:0-1878 GCA_012269805.1 Rubrivirga sp. | reverse complement strand
CCCCCCGACTCGCCCGAGGCCGCCGCCGAGACCGACCGCCTCCGCGCCCAGGCCCTCCACATCCACGACGTCCTGTGCGAGGCGTACGGCTGCCCGGTCCCGTACTTCTCCGACAAGGACCCGCTGAGCGAACTCGTCTCGGCCCTCCTTTCACACCGGACCAAAAACGCCGACAGCGGCCGCGCCTACGACCAGCTCCGCGAGCGCTTCCCGACGTGGGAGGCCGTCCGCGACGCGCCGACGGCTGAGGTCGAGGCGGCCATCGCGCCGGCGACGTGGCCCGAGCAGAAGGCGCCCCGGATCCAGCAGGTCCTCCACGCCATCACCGAGGCGCCCGAGGTCGAGGGGCTTCGCCTCGACGCCCTCGCCGACTGGCCCGCCGACCAGGCGCGCCGCTGGCTCCAGGCGTTCAAAGGCGTCGGGCCCAAGACGAGCGCGGCGGTCCTCCTGTTCAGCCGGCTCCGGATTCCCGCCTTGCCGGTCGACAGCCACCACCACCGCGTGGCCCAACGGCTCGGTCTCCTCCCGATGTCGATGGCGGTCGGCCCCAGCCACGACGCCCTCGCGGCGCTCCTGCCCGACGACTGGGACGCGCAGCAGGTCTACGACCACCACGAGGCGCTGATGCTCCACGGGCAGAAGTGCTGCTTCTACCGGCGGCCGGCGTGTGGGCGGTGCCCGGTCTACGACGAGTGCGTGTGGGAGGGGAAGGGTGCTCGTGGGAACAACATTCGTTCAAACAAATAAATGCGGGGGCCGGACTCGAGCCGGCCGCAGCCACCGTTCCACCTCCCCCGCTTTTCCCATGTCCACGCTTCGCGACAAGGTCGACGACCTCAACAACCGCATCCTCCAGGGCGACATCCTCGGCGCCTTCGAGGACTACTACCACGACGACGTCGTGATGACCGACGCCGGCCAGGAGCCGCGCGTCGGCAAGGACGCCAACCGGACCTACGAGGAGGCCTTCGTCAACGGCCTCACCGAGTTCCGCGGCGCCGAGGTCAAGGCCGTCGGCGTCGACGAGGCGACCGGCAAGGCCCTCGTCGAGTGGCACTTCGACTTTACCCACAAGGACTACGGCGCCCAGAAGTACGACCAGGTCGCGGTCCAGACCTGGGAGGACGGCCAGATCGTCGAGGAGTCGTTCTACAAGCTCGTCGTCTGAGTCGCGCGCTCCGTCCCGTCCGGCCCGCCTCGGCACCTCGCCGGGGCGGGTTGTTTGCTGTAGGCCCGCCGCGCTAGTACGGCGGGTTGAGCGTCTCGGGGTCGGCCGGGGCGTTCGTGAGCTCCCAGTCCTCGAACCGCGCGAGGTCGTCGCGGATGGCCTTCATGACATACGCCACGACGACGGCGTCATCCAAAAACCCGGTCCCGAGGATAAAGTCGGGGATCAGGTCGGCCGGCGTGACGAAGTAGAGGAGGCCGGCGGCGACGAAGAACAGGCTCTTCCACGGGAGCCGCCGGTACTCGCCCTTGGCGATGGCGCCGGCGAGGCGGATGAGGCGGGGGACGTCGGCGCGGAGCGAGCCGATCCGGCTGCGGTCCTCGCGGAGCTGGGACTGCGCGCGGCGGATGACGGCGCGGAGCCGGCTCGGGTTGTCGGCAAGGTCCTCGGCGTCCTCGCGGACGAGGCGGAGGCCGCGGCGGGCGGTGGAGCGGTCGGAGGAAGAGGCCACGTCGGTCGGGGGCGGGTCGGGGCTCCTACGTCGCCGGGCGCCGGCGGTTGCCGGGGCGGTTCCGAACGGCGGCGCCCGGTAGTTTCCGTCAACACCCCACCGCCGATGCGCCGACTCCTCGCCCTCGCCCTCCTGGTAACTCCGGTCGTTCAGGCCCAGAACGTCGACCCCGTCGTCCACCTGCCCAATGGCGTCGCGC
>JAAXJP010000610.1:3477-3983 GCA_012269805.1 Rubrivirga sp. | reverse complement strand
GGGCAAGGGGCATGGGGGAAGTGGCGGGCCTCATGCCCCGTGCCTCTTCCCTCTTGCCCTCTAGTTCTTCGGCAGGTCGGCGATGAACTGGTCGACGAGGCCGCGCTGCTCGGCGGCGTCGATCTCCTTCTGGAGGATCTTCTCGGCGGCGGTCACCGCGAGCGCGGCCACCTCGGCGCGGAGCTCGCCGAGCGCCTGCTGCTTCTGGCGGTCGATGTCGGCCGCGGCCCGCTCGCGCTGCTCGGCGAGCTCGGTGGCGAGCTCGGCCTTGGCGGCGTCGCGCTGGCGGGCGGCCTCGTCGCGGGCGTCCGCGAGGATCCGCTGGGCCTGCCCCTCCGCCTCGCGGCGGGCGGCCTCGTTGTCGGACTGGAGCTGCTTGGCCTCCGCGAGGGCGGCCTCGGCCCGCGTGATCGACTCCTCGATCGTCTGCTCGCGCTCGTCGAGCGCGGACGTGATCGGGCCCCAGGCGAACTTGCCCAGGAGGAACATCAGGAGCAGGAACGCGA
>JAAXJP010000610.1:0-3467 GCA_012269805.1 Rubrivirga sp. | reverse complement strand
AGGGCGCCGGGGGGGCCGCCGAGGCGGCCGGCGGCGCTAGGCGATCGCCATGAGGATGCAGACGATCAGGCCGAAGAACGTCGCGCCCTCGATGAGGGCGGCGGCGATGATCATCGTCGTCCGGATGTCACCGGCGGCCTCCGGCTGGCGGGCCGAGCCTTCGAGGGCGGCGGCGGCGAGGCGGCCGATGCCGAGGCCGGCGCCGATGACGGCGAGGCCGGCGCCGAGGCCGGCGGCGAGGTAACCGAGACCGATGGGTTCCATGGTCGTAGAGGGTGGGGTTGGGTGTTGCGATGAAAGGGCGCGATGCCCGGGGGATGCGGCGCGCCGCGGGGCGGCGTCCGCTGCGGCGCGAGCGCCGCGGTACTGGTTAGGAGGAGGGCGCCGAGTAGGCCATGACGGCCTCCGTCCCGACGGTCCGCTCGTGCTCCTTGTGGACCTCCTGGTAGCCGCTCGACTGCGAGACGGCGATGTCGTGGGCCGTGACGCCGTGGTCCTCGGAGTGGTCGTGGTCGTGCTCGTGCTCGGCTGTGGCCATCCCGATGAACAGGGCCGAGAGGATCGTGAACACGTAGGCCTGGATAAAGGCGACCAGCAGCTCGAGGGCGTAGACGAACAGCGTCAGCCCGAGCGCGGGGATCGAGGTGCCGTAGCCGGCCACCTCGCTGATCCCGCCCACGATGAAGATGAGCCCGATGAGGTTGAGGATCACGAGGTGCCCCGCCGTCATGTTGGCGAAGAGCCGGACGGCCAGGGCGAACGGCTTCGTGAACAGGCCCAGGATCTCGATCGGGATCAGGATGGGCTTGAGGAAGACCGGGATGCCGGGGGGCCACAGGATGTGCATCCAGTAGTCCTTCGTCCCGGCGAACTGGGTGATGACGAACGTGAACAGGGCCAAGACGGCCGTGACCGTGATGTTCGCCGTGGCGGTCGCGCCGAACGGGACGAGCCCGAGCAGGTTGGCGATGAGAATGAAGAAGAAGACCGTCAGGAGGTACGGGAGGTACTTGTCGGTCTTCGCGCCCAGGTTCGGCCGGGCGATCTCGTCGCGGACGTAGATGACGAGCGTCTCCAGCATGTTCTGGAGCCGCCCCTTGGGCGCGCTCGTCCGCCCGACGCCCTTTTTGTACTTGTTCGCCATCGGGACGAACAGCGCGAACAGGACGCCGATGGCGAGGAAGATGAACACGAGGTGCCGCGAGACCGAGAGGTCGATGAGGATCGAGCCGTCGGTCGCGACGAGCTTGGCGTCGTACGGCGCCTCGGCCTCGACGGCCTCGCCGAGGACCTCCTCGGCCGTGGCCTCCTCCAGCTCCTCCGGGTCGAGGTCGCCGTCGACGAGCCCGGCCCCCTCGGTGTCGGCCTCCGCCTCGGCCTGCGGCGCGGCGCCCTCGCCGTAGCCCCCTTCGAGCTCGGTCTCGATGGCGTACAGGCCGCTGCCGACGGCGGCGGTCGAGGACCCGAACACGTCAAACGCGAGCGAGCCGTCGGCCCGGCGGGTCAGGAAGAGGCGCGGCAGCTCGACCTTGCCGATCGGCGAGAAGTCGAGGTAGTACCCGTCCGCCGTGTGGTGGACGGCGTCGAGCTCCGCGCCCTCGGCCGCCGAGGCGGGGGCCGCGGCGAAGGCGGCGGCCGTCAGGAGCAGGGCGTAGCAGAGGGCGGTCCGCATGCGGGTGGCTTAGGCGTCGGCCTGGGGCCGTGAGCGGCCGGGGGCCCGGCCGAGGACGAGGGCGACCTCCGCGAGGAGCCCGCCGACGAAGAGGACCCCGAGCCCGCCGACAAACGCGCCCCGGTGGACCGGGACGAGGGCGAGCACGAGGGCGACGGCCGCCAGCACGACGGCCATCCGCGCGACCATCCCGCCGAGGACGACGTGGAGCGCCCGCTCGGGAGCGCCGCCCATCGCCTTGTGGGCCGTCCAGGCCGCCACCACCGCGTTGGCCGCACCCAACAGGGCGCCGATCAGGAGGCTGGTGGTGACGGTCATCGGGGGGACGAGAACCCGGGTCGGGGGGTCAGGGCGAGCAAGCTAGTCCGCCCCCCGCAGAGGCTCCCCCAAGCCGGGGTGAAGACCGGACAAAGCGACCTCTCTAGGTGACCCCGCCCGAGGCGCGTGCAGGCCCGCTCAACCGCCCCCTGCCGAGCGGTTCGGGAGCCACGCGGCGAAGGCATCGAGCGCCCGCCCACGGTGGCTGATCTGGTTCTTCTCGTCGGAGCTCATCTGGGCGAACGTGCGGCCGTCCCCGTCGGCCGGTCGGAAGAGCGCGTCGTAGCCGAACCCGCCCGCCCCCGCCTCCTCGGTCGCGATGAGCCCTTCGCAGACCCCATCGAAACACCGGACGCCGTCGGAATCGACAAAGGCGAGGACAGTCCGGAAGCGGGCCGTCCGGGTGGGCGCGCCTGCCAGCTCGGCGAGGAGCTTCCGGCGGTTCGCCTCGTCGTCGGCGTCCTCGCCAGCGTAGCGCGCGCTCCGGACGCCCGGGGCTCCGTCGAGAGCGTCGACCTCGAGGCCGGTGTCGTCGGCGAGCGACGGCAGGCCGGTGTGGGCGAAGAGGGCGCGGGCCTTTTTCTCGGCGTTGCCACGGAGCGTGTCGGCGTCCTCCTCCACCTCGGGCGCGTCGGGGAGGGAGCCGGCCGAGACCAGGTCGACGTCGAGGCCGGCGAGGCGGGCCTCCAACTCGGCGACCTTGCCGGCGTTGCGGGTGGCGAGGACGAGGCGCATGGGACAGGCGGGCGGGGGATGGGAAGATGCCCGCCGCCGCCGCCGATCGCCAGTCCGGGAGCGTGCGCCTCGGCGCGGAACCGGCCGGCCGACGCGACGAGGGGGCAGAGTAAAGGGGGGACTGACGCGTGCGGGCCGTCCCAAAACCCCGTCCTTCCCCTCGTATTCACCGATCCCGCCCGCGCCGTCCTTGGTTGCACCGGACGGGTCCCCTAGCTTTCAAGGCTGCACTCGGCACGCGCCTTCCGCCTCGCCCACCCCCACAACCAGACAGGTATCGCCTTGGCCATCGGCATCAAAGTACGCGACAAGGAGTCCATCGACCGCGCCCTCCGCCGCTTCAAGCGGACGGTCAACCGCGCCCGTGTCCTCCGGATCTACCGGGAGAACATGTCCTACACGAAGCCCTCGGAGGTCCGCCGCGAGGAGCGGAAGGAGGCGGCCAAGAAGGCCCGCCGCGCGAACCGGCGCCGCTACTAGCCGACGGCCCGCTGGCTGACGGCGCCTCCCAGCCGGGAGTCGCGGCCAGTGCGTGAGCACGCGCCCGCCCTGGACGGAAGGTCCGGGGTGGGCGCTTTTTTGTGCCCCCGCAGTCCGCGACCCTGCGGGAGCCGACCGGTCACGGCGGGGCGCTCGGCCGAGGTGGGCGCTCGCCGTCTCCCCGCCTCGGTCCGCCGCCGTGCCGAGGCGGGGGAGCCCAGCGGGACCGGCCGGCCGGTTAGCTTGCGGCCCTCCCCTCCCC
>JAAXJP010000694.1:10403-15576 GCA_012269805.1 Rubrivirga sp. | reverse complement strand
CTTGTAGACCTCGACGCCGGCGAGCATCTCGGACGACACCATGCTGATGTCCGTCGCCCGCGTGTCGAAGTTGGTCGACGGCAGCTTGACGCCGTTGACGGTCACGTTGTTGTACTTCGGCGAGAGGCCACGGATGACGACGTTCTGCCCTTCGCCCGCGTCGCGCTGGATCGAGATGCCCGGGAGCCGGCCGACCGACTCGGCGGCGTTCGCGTCCGGGAGCTCTTGGAGCCGCGCCGCCGACACGACCGACACGATCTGGTTGGACCGGATCTGCTGGTTGATGGCGGCCACCTGGCCCTCGGCCTGGGCCGTGATCTCGACGCCCTCGCCCTGGATCACGTCGAGCTCGAGCGCGACGTCGAGCTCGCGCGTCCCGCCCTCGGGCACGTCGACCTCGACGCGCTGCTCGCGGTACCCGATGTAAGAGACGACGACGACCTGCGGGCCGCTCGGCACCCGCGCCAGCCGGTACGCGCCGTCGATGTCGGTGGCCGCGCCGAGCCCGGTCCCGTCGACGCGGACCGTCGCGCCGATGAGCGGGTCGCCGGTGGCGGCGTCGGTGATCGTCCCCCTGAGGACGGCCGGCAGGGCCGCCGAGGCCGGCAGGGCCAGCCCCAGCAGGAGGGCCGGCAGGAGGACGAGTCGGATCCGTCGTGTCATGGATTCGGAGGGGTGCAGTGGTGGGCTAGCGGCGCTCCGTCAGGCCGGTCGGAGCCGGGATCGTCAGGTAGGAGCCCTTGAAGTCCTGGTTCAGCGCGCTCACGACGGCGGGCCCGTCGCCGGGCGCCAGCTCGATGGCGGCGCGGCCGTTCGCGAAGGCCACGCGCTGGCTCCGCGTCGGCGTGCCCCAGCCGACGAGCAGCTCGCCGGCGCCGTCGAGGCTGAAGTAGACGTCGTCCTCGTAGTCGAGCACGCGGCGGCCGTCGGCGTCGCGCATCGTGGCGACGACGAGGAGGTTGCCGTTCGCGAGCGGCTCGGTCGTGAGGACGATCTCGTCGGGCGTGCCGGCGGGCGTGTCGTGGTAGGTCACCACGAGCGTGTCGGCCGTCACGACCTCGCCCGCCTCGAGGCCCTCCGCGACGAGCACGTTCGAGCCGACCGCGAACGGGACGTCCCACGTGAGGCCGGCGGCGGGGAACGCGCTCGGGTCGCGCTCGACCGTGCCGAGGGCGCGGCCGTCGAGCGAGAGGCGCGCGGCGTCGGTGTTGCAGTAGACGGCGACCGGCAGCGGCTCGCCGGCCGGGCCCGACCGCTCGGTCCAGGTGTGGGACTCGATCCAGCACATCGGGTCGTCGCCCGCGTCGGGGTCGGTCCAGACGCTCTTGAACACGTAGTAGGCGTCCTTCGGCGTCCCGTCGCGGGTGACGAGGCCCTTCTGGTTCACGTACGGGAGGTCGTTCTCGGGCCGGAGCGGCGTGCCGAAGTCCTTGAACGCCCACTGGGCGTTGCCCGTGAAGTCCGGGAGCGTCTCCGAGACGCGGAGCGACCAGTCGAACAGGTCGACGATGTAGCTCTCGGACCAGTCGCCGTTTTTCGCGATGTTCGTGACCTCGACCTGGTTGACGGCCTCGCTCCACTGGTCGGGGTCGACGAGCCCCTGCCCGTCGATCGGCGTCTCGGTGTGCCGGCCGACGTGGCTCGAGCCGCCGAACTCCATGTGGAGCAGGCGCGGGTACCGCTCCTGCGCGTCGCGGAGCGCGGCCTCGTACGCCGTGTAGACGCCGGAGTACCAGCCGGCCCAGATCGACGGCGAGAACACGTCGACGATGTCGGCGCCGTCGTAGTACTTCCGGATGGCCGTCAGGCGCGACGGGTCGAGCTCGTGGGCGACCTCGTGGAGGTGCTGGAGGGTCGCGTTGAGGCGCTCGGGGTCGTCGCCGCCGGGGAAGTCGGGGAGCCAGTAGATCTCGTTGCCGAGCGACCACAGGATCACGCTCGGGTGGTTCCGGTTCTGGGCGATCTGCTCGCGGAGGAGCCGCTCGGTGTTCGCCATCCACGCGGGACCGCCTTGGCCGCCGCGGTTCCACGGGAGCTCGTCCCAAATGAGGAGTCCGAGGCTGTCGGCGGCCTGGTAGACGACCGGGTCCTGCGGGTAGTGGCCGAGGCGGACGAAGTTGGCGCCGACCTCCTTCATCATCGCCATGTCCCGGCGGTGGATCTCGTTCGGGATGGCCGAGGCGTAGCCGGCGTGGTCCTCGTGGCGGTGTGTCCCGCGGAGCAGGAGCCGCTCGCCGTTGAGGTAGAACGCGCCGCCCTCGCGGAACTCGAACCAGCGGAAGCCGAGCGGCTCCGTCACGGCGTCGGCCACGGCGCCGTCGGCCAGGAGCTCGACCTCGACGCGGTACAGGTTCGGCTCGCGCGTGGACCACAGCTCCGGGTTGGCGACGGGCTCGAAGTCGACAGTCACCGAGTCGCGCGTGCCGGCGGGCACGGCCGCCTCGGCGGTCTGGACGACCCGGCCGGCGGGGTCCACGAGGCGGGCGCGGAGGGCGTGCCCCCCGCGGGCCCCGTCGCCGCCGAGGGCCACGCGGACCGCCAGCGCGGCGCGCGCGGCGCTCACCTCCGGCGTGAGGACGTGGGCGCGCTCGACGTAGGTCGCCGGGACGTCCTTTAGCCAGACGTCGCGCGTCAGGCCGCCGAACAGGAAGTAGTCGGCCTTCTGCGAGGGGATGAGGTCGCGGTCGTAGGCGTTCGAGACGCGGACGAGGACCTCGTTGTCGCCGTCCTCGAGGTGGTCGGTGATGTCCACGTCGAACCCGACGTAGCCGCCGACGTGGCCGCCGGCCCGCTCGCCGTTGACGTAGACGTCGGCGGTCATGGCCGCGCCCTCGAAAGAGAGGAGGGTTCGGCGACCGGCCTGGGGGGTGAGGGTCAGCGTCTTCCGGTACCAGCTCGCGTCGCGGCGGTAGCCGGGCTCGAGGTCGGTCGTGTCCCAGACGTTCCAGCTGTGCGGGAGCGAGACGGCCTCCCAACCGTCCGCGGCCCGGGCCGCCTCGGGCGACGCGGCGGCCACCTCGAGGTAGTCCCAGTCGGCGTTCAGGTTCACCACGGACCGGCCCTGCGCCGAGGCGGGCACGGCCAGGGCGAACGCCACGGCAAGAAACAGGAAACGGGAGATCGTCACGGGGTGGTGGGTCATCGGGTACCGAGGACGGGCCGGCCGTCGGCGAGGCGGAGCCGGCGGAGGAGCGCCTCGACGTAGTAGGTGTCCGCGTAGGTGATGGGCACGTCGACCTCGAAGGCGCCGGGCACGCTGCCCGTGCTGTGGTCGAGGAGAAACGGCTCGTCGAGGTCGGGGTCGGCGAGGTAGTCCTGCGAGAGCGATGCGAGGAGGCGGTCCGCGGCGGCGACGTAGCGGTCGCGCTCGTCGGGCACGAAGCCGGCCAGCTCGTACAGGGCCGAGGCGACGAGGGCCGCGGCCGAGGCGTCGCGCGGCTCGTCGGGGATGGCGGGCGCGTCGAAGTCCCAGTAGGGCACGCCGTCGCCCGGCAGGCGCGGGTGGCTCAGGATGAAGTCGGCCACGCGCTCGGCCTGGGCCAGGAAGTCGGGCTCGCCCGACTCGCGGTGGGCCATCGTGAAGCCGTACAGCGCCCATGCCTGGCCGCGGCTCCACGCCGAGGCGTCGCTGGAGCCCTGGTGCGTCCCCTTCTGCAGCACGGCGCCGGTCTCGTCGTCGAACTGGACGACGTGGTAGGAGCTCGCGTCGTCGCGGAAGTGGTGCCGGAGCGTCGTCCGCGCATGCTCCGTCGCGGCCTCGGCGTAGCGGTCGTCGCCGGTCAGCCGGGAGGCCGCGTAGAGCAGCTCCAGGTTCATCATGTTGTCGATGATGACCGGGAACCGCCAGCTCCCCCAGTCCCACGAGCGGATCGCGCCGATGTCCGGGTCGAACCGCGTCAGGAGCGTGTCGGCGGCCTCGACCACGACGTCGCGGTAGTGGGCCTCGCCGGTAAGGCGGAGGGCGTTCCCAGCGCTCGTGTAGACCTTGAAGCCCATGTCGTGCGTCCCGCCGTTCCGCTTCTCGGGCTCGACGACGGCGGTCCAGGCGCGCGCCGCGTCGGCGAAGGCGTCGTCGCCCGTGGCCTCGTGGAGGAGCCAGAGCGTGCCGGGGTAGAACCCGCTCGTCCACTCGCGGGCCGGCGACTCGTCGGCCGTGCCGTCGGGCTCGAGCGAGCGCGGGATCTGGCCGTCGACGGCCGGGCGGTCCAAAAACGGGCGGAGCCGGTCGGCGGCGGCGGCGAGCGCGGCGCGCGCGTCGAGCGGCGCCGTCTCGACGGACACGCGGAGCGGACGCGCGAGGCGGTCGGCCTCGGCGTCGAGGAGCGCCCACCAGTCCTCGGGGCCGTCGACGTCGCCGGCCGCCGTCCACGCCGTGGCGACGTGGGTGACGACGGGGCTGCCCGGCGGCGGGTCGAGGACCAGGAGGTGGTGGCCGTCGGCTTCGGCCGCGGCGTCGAGGCGGTCGGCGCGGGTGAGGACGGCCACGCCGAGGTCGCCGTGCCCGCCACGTGACGGGTCGACCGGCCCCCACGTGCTGAGCCACGTCCAGCCGCCCGTTTCGCCCCTCGAGGCCACGACGCCGCCGCGGTCGACGACGCCCGTCGCGACCTGAAGCGCTTCCAGATCGGGCGCCGAGACGGTGCTCTCGAGGCGGAACGTCGGCCGGCCCGCGTCGATCGTCACGCGCCGCGTCTCGGTCGCCGCGGTGCCCTCGACGTCCCACGGCCCGTGGCGCATCTCGACGACCGCGCGGAGCGGCCCGTCGGCGAGGACGCGGTGCTGGCTGAAGTTGGGGGCGCGGTGGAGCTCGCCGTCGGTCCAGACCGCCGTGCCGCCGGCGCCGAGCGACGGCCCGACCGAGTAGAAGTCGGCGCCCTCGCCGTGGTCGGTGTGGTAGTCGCCCTCGGCGTACCAGCGGTCGGCGACGAGAGCGTCGGTCCGCTTCGTCCACGCGTCGATCCCGCTGCTGACGAGGTCCTCCAGTTCCCACAGGCCCACGCCGTAGGTGCGGAAGGCGACGCGGTCGTTCTCCCACGCCACGTCGTCGCGGCGCGCGTCGTGGAGCGCGTGGGCGCGCGGCGCGACCGAGGCGGCCGGGGCGGCCTCGACCGTGTATCCTTTCGACTCGCCTGGCCAGAGGCTCACGAGGAGCAGCAGCTCGTCGGTCGTCCCG
>JAAXJP010000694.1:0-10393 GCA_012269805.1 Rubrivirga sp. | reverse complement strand
GCGCGAGGCCGGACACGCGGCGCTGGAGCGCGTCCCACGCGACGGAGACGACCTCGTCGGGGCGGGCCCCCTCGGTCGGGTTCTCGACGCGGACCGTCGCGGTCTGCGCGCTGGCGGGGGTGACCCCCAGGCCCAGGAGGAGCAGGGAGACGAGTCGCATCATGCCTCCTGCGGCCGGCCGATGGTGGCGAGGATGCCGCCGTCCACGTAGAGGACGTGGCCGTTGACGAAGTCGCTCGCGGACGAGGCGAGGTAGATGGCCGCGCCCGCGAGGTCGTCGGGGTCGCCCCAGCGGCCGGCCGGCGTCCGGCTCACGATCCACTCGTTGAACGGGTGGCCGGCCTCGCGGAGCGGCGCCGTCTGGTCGGTCGCGAAGTAGCCCGGGCCGATGCCATTGACCTGGACGTTGTGGCGGCCCCACTCGGTCGCCATCGACCGCGTGAGCATCTTGAGCCCGCCCTTCGCGGCGGCGTAGGCGCCGACCGAGTCGCGCCCGAGCTCGCTCATCATCGAGCACACGTTGATGACCTTCCCCCCGCCCCGCTCGACCATGCGGCGGGCGACCGGCTGGCTCATCACGAACACGCCCGTGAGGTCGGTCTTAACGACCCTCTCCCACGCCTCGACGGTCATGTCGAGCAGCGGCGTCCGGTCGATGACCGCGGCGTTGTTGACGAGCACGTCGATCGGCCCGACCTCGGCTTCGATCCGCTCGACCGCCTCGGCGACCTGGCCGGGATCGGTCACGTCGAAGCGGTAGCCGTGGGCCTCGATGCCGTCGGCGCGGTAGCTCTCGACGGCCCGGTCGATCCGCCCCTGCGACGAGTGGCCGTTGACGACGAGCGTGGCGCCGGCGCGGCCGAGGCCACGGGCCATGGCCATGCCGAGGCCGTGGGTGGCGCCCGTCACGAGCGCCCGCTTGCCGTGGAGCTGGAAGAGGTCGAGACTCATCGGGTGGGAAAGAGGAGCAGGTAGCGGCTGTCGGACGACGGGTCGAGGCGGTGGCGGGCGGCCTCGTAGGCGGGCGCGTCGTAGGCGAGGGCGGCCTGACGGAGCAGGCCCGCGAGCGCGGCCTCGGCCCCGCCCCACGTCCCCTCCATCTGCGGATGCGGCCAGCGCTCTCGGCCATCGGCGACCGGGACGAGGTAGTCGAGCGCGGCCCGGAGACTCCGTCCGTCCGCCGACTCGTATCCGAAGAGGTCGACGCCCACCGCGGGCGCGAACCGGGCAGCGTAGAAGGCCCAGCGGAGGTTGAACACGGAATAGCCGAACGACCGTGTCCGAGCGAGCTCCTCGGGCTGCCGGCCGTCCGGCGCCACCTGCGCGTCGATCCGCCGGGCGGGGAACGCGGCCAGGATCTGGCGGGCCACGTCGCGCTGGCCGAGGTAGAGCGCGAGGGCCACGGCCTGCGCGCGTAAGCCGTCGCGTGGTTGTTGTGGCGCGAGGCCTCGCCGCGGCCGAACTCGCTCGTGCGGAGCCACGTGAGGTACTCGCCGAGCCAGCCGTCGAGGCCGGCCCACTCGGCCTCGGTGAGCGCCGGGGCCGACCGGAGCACGCGGAGCGGGTCGACGAGGCTCGCGAGGCGGGCGGTCTCGATGATCCCGTACATCCGCCCGGCGCTCCGGCCGCGGACGCCCTGGGCGTAGCGGAGGTGCGGGGTCATCCGCGTCGCGGGGTCCACGAACCACGTCCGCAGGAGGTCGCCGGCGGTCTCGGCGTAGCGGTCGTCGCCGGTGAAGAACCACGCCCAGGCGAGTGTCGGGACCGCTTCCAGAATGGCAGCGAGCGAGCGGTCGTCGAGCGACCGCGACTCCGGGTTCACCTCGCCGTCGCGGCGGACGTACGGGAGGCCGTCGTCGGTGTCCGGGTTGGGCCACCAGTACGGCGCGAGGCTGTAGAAGTCGTGGGGGTCGCCGCTCGGGGGCAGCGCCTCCTTGTCGAGGACCGTCGCGTACTCGGCCGCCAGGGCCGCGTCGGCCTCGACGATGAGGCGGTCGAGCGCGGGGCGGAGCGTCTCGTCGCCGGCCTCCAAGCGCGCCCGCACGTCCGCCAGCGCCTCGGCGTCGTGGCCGAGCAAGGCGGGCGGCGCCTGCGCCGCGTGAGCGCAGGCCGCCAGGGCCAGCGTGAGGAGGGGCGCGACGCGGACCATCGGCTAGCGGAGGTCCGGGATGTCCACGGCGTCCATGTCGCCGTAGTCGAGGTTCTCGCCCGCCATCCCCCAGATGAACGTGTAGCTGCCCGTCCCGGCGCCGGCGTGGATCGACCACGGCGGCGAGATCACGGCCTGCTCGTCCGCCATCCACACGTGGCGCGTCTCGTCGGGCGGCCCCATAAAGTGGCAGACGGCCTGGCCCTCGGGCACGCCGAAGTAGAAGTAGACCTCCATCCGGCGGTCGTGGGTGTGCGCCGGCATGGTGTTCCAGACGCTGCCCGAGGCGAGCTCGGTCATGCCCATCTGGAGCTGGCACACGTCGACGACGCTCGACACGATGAGCTTGCGGATCGTCCGCTGGTTGCTCGTCTCGGCCGCGCCGGCCTCGACCACCTCGGCGTCCTCGCGGCCCACCTTCTTCGTGGGGTACGCGGCGTGGGCCGGGGCCGAGTTGAGGTAGAACCGGGCCGGGTCGGCCGCGTCGTCGCTGGCGAAGGCGACCTCGCGGCTCCCGCGCCCGGCGTAGATCGCCTCGCGGTGGCCGATGGCGTACGCGGCCCCGTCGACCGTGACCGTCCCGGCCGCGCCGACGTTGATGACGCCGAGCTCGCGGTGCTCGAGAAAGAAGTCGGCCCGGAGCGGGTCGATGGTCTCGAGCGCGAGCGGCTCGGCCGTGGGCACGGCGCCGCCCGCGATGAACCGGTCGTAGTGCGAGTAGGTCAACCGGACCTCGCCGGCGACCATGACCTCGGGAATCAGGAACGTCTCGCGCAGGCGCGCGGTGGACATTCCCGCGGCCTCGGCGGGGCTCGTGGCGTGGCGGACGTCGAAGACGGGGGCGGGCATCAGGAGAGCGGTCGGGAGGTGGCACGGACGACGAGGTCGGCGTCGAGGACAACGCGCTCGGGCGTCTCCCCGGCGTCGCCGTCGAGCTGGCCGAGGAGGAGCGCGGCGGCGCGGCGGCCCATCTCGCGCGACGGGACGTGGACCGTGGTCAGCGGCGTCGGGAGGTAGGCGGCCATCTCGATGTCGTCGTAGCCGACGACCGAGACGTCGTCGGGGACCGAGACGCCGAGCTCGTCGAGCGCCCGGAGCGCGCCGATGGCGACGAGGTCGTTAAAGCAGGTGATGGCCGTCGGGAGGTCGCCGCCCCCGGAGAAGAGTCTCTTCACGACGCGGTACCCGTCCTCCAGCCGCGCGCCGCCCTCGACGACCATCCCCTCATGGAACTGGAGCGGCGACTCGCTGAACGCCTCCTTGACGCCGGCCACGCGGTCCTGGCTGTGCTGCGAGTAGGCCGGCCCGGAGACGTGGAGGACCCGCTCGTGCCCGCCCTCCAGGAGGTGCTGGACCGCCACCTTCTCGGCGCGGACGTTGTCGACGGTCACGCTCGGGACCGGCAGCCCGCGGATCTCACCGAGAAGGACGAGGGGGTAGCCCCGCCGCTGGACGAGGAACAGGTGCGAGAGGTCGCTCGCGTCCTCGACCACCGGGGCGACGATGGCGCCGGCCAGGCCGTGGTCGCGGAACGCCTCCAGCACCCGCCCCTCCTCGCGGTACGTCCCCTCGGAGGTGCCCTCGAACAGCGTGTAGCCCCGCTCGCCGAGCACGTCGCGGACGCCGAGGAGGACGTCGGCGTAGAACGGGTTGTGCGCCTCCTTCACCATGAGGCCGACGCTCTGGGCGCGGCGCCCGCCCCCGCCCACGCCGACGGCCCGGGGGAGCTCATAGTTGAGCCGGCCAATGACCTCCATGACGCGGCGGCGCGTCTCGTCGCGCACGGTCCCACGCGCGTTGATCACGGCCGAGACCGTGCCCACCGAGACGCCGGCCACCTCGGCGACGTCGCGGACGGTGGCGCGGCCCGATCGTGTTTTGAACTGTTCAGACATATCGAATCGGTACCGCTTCCGGCCCCTGCGTTCAACGAAGAGAATAGCGGGGGTTGACGGCCATGTCAAGGATGCATTAACCTCAAGGCGTCGGATTTGACCTCGGATCGCTCATTATGACAATCGGAACGAGTGAGAGCCTTGTCCGGACCGCCCGCCACGCCTTTCGTTTTTGAACGTTCAATTTTGAGCTTTCCACTCCGCCTCCACCCCGACCGCTTCCTCCCCCCGGACCCCGCGGAGCGCGCCGCCGCGCGCGCGGTCTACGAGGAGACGGCCGGGCTCCCCATTGTGAGCCCGCATGGGCATGTGGACCCCGCCCTCCTCGCGGAGGACCTCCCGTTCCCGGAGCCGACGGACCTCCTCATCACGCCGGACCACTACGTGTTCCGGATGCTCCACAGCCGGGGCGTCGACCTGAACGCGCTCGGCATCCCCCGGGCGGACGGGACGCGCGCCGCGACCGACCCGCGCGCCGTCTGGCGGACGTTCTGCGCCCACTGGCACCTGTTCGCCGGAACGCCCACGCGGGCGTGGCTGGAATACGTGCTCCACGAGCTGTTCGGGGTCCGTGAGACGCCGAGCGCCGAGACGGCCGACCGGCTCTACGAGCACGTCGCCGAACGGCTGGCGTCGCCGGAGTACCGGCCGCGCGCTTTGTTCGACCGGTTCGGCATCGAGACGCTCGCGACGACCGACGCCGCCACCGACGCGCTCGCGCACCACGCGGCGCTGGCCGACGACGCCTGGAACGCGGGCCCGGCCGGCCCACGCGTGATCCCGACGTTCCGCCCCGACGCGCTCGTCTGCGTCTCGCGGCCGGACTGGCCGGCCCTCGCCGCCCGCCTCGGCGACCTGGCGGGCGTGCCCGTCGAGGGCTACGCGTCGTTCGTCGCCGCCCTCCGCCGGCGCCGCGCCGACTTCCGGGCGCTCGGGGCCGTCGCCGCCGACCACGGCGCCGCGACGCCCCGGACAGGCTGGCTTCCCGAGGCAGAGCGCGACGCCCTGTTCACCCGCGCCCTGGACGGCGAGGCCACCGAGGCCGACGAGGCCGCGTTTACGGCCCACATGCTGATGGCGTTCGCCGAGATGAGCACCGAGGACGGGCTCGTGATGCAACTCCACGTCGGCTCGTGCCGGAACCACGACGTCCCCCTCTTCGAGCGGTTCGGGCCCGACAAGGGCGCCGACATCCCGCTCGCGACCGAGTTCACGCGATCGCTCCGCCCCCTCTTGTCCGAGTTCGGAAGCGCTCCCGCCTTCCGCATGATCGCGTTCACGCTCGACGAGAGCACCTACGCCCGCGAGCTGGCCCCCCTCGCCGGCCACTATCCCAGCCTCGTGCTCGGGCCGGCATGGTGGTTCCACGACTCCGTCGAGGGCATGCTCCGCTACCGCGAGCGGACGACGGAGACCGCCGGGTTCTACAACACGGCCGGGTTCAACGACGACACGCGGGCGTTCTGCTCGATCCCGGCCCGCCACGACCTCGCCCGCCGCGTCGACGCCCACTACCTCGGGCGACTGGTGGCGCGGCACCAGCTCTCGCTCGCCGAGGCCCGCGAGGTCGGGTGCGCCCTCGCCTACGACCTCCCGCGCCAGGCCTACCGCCTCGACGAGCGCGCCACCGAGGCGGACGCGCCCGTGCTCCACTCGGACGGGGTGGCGTCGTGACGCGCGCCCTCCTCCTGCTCGCCCTCCTCCTCGTCGGCGGCTGCGCCTCCGGGCCGACCGGCACCGACGAGGCCCGCGTGCTCCGCCTCGGGCACGGCCTCAGCACCGACCACCCGGTCCACCTCGCCATGCAGGCGATGGCCGCCCACGTCGACTCCGCCAGCGGCGGGCGGCTCCAGATCGCCGTCTACCCCTCCGGCCAGCTCGGGTCCGAGCGCGAGTGCCTGGAGCTGCTCCAGATCGGGAGCCTCGCCATGACGAAGGTGTCGGCGAGCGTGCTCGAGGGGTTCGCGCCCGAGTTCGCCGTGTTCTCGCTGCCCTACCTGTTCCGCGACGAGGCCCACCGGCTGGCGTTTTTCGAGAGCGCGATCGGGCAGGAGATGCTGGCCACGACCGAGGCGTTCCGGTTCCGCGGCCTCACGTACTACGACGCCGGCGCGCGGAGCTACTACACGGTCGAGGCCCCGGTCCGCACGCCCGACGACCTCCGGGGCCTCAAGATCCGCGTGCAGGAGAGCCCGACGTCGATGCGGATGGTCCGCGCGATGGGCGGCTCGCCGACGCCGATCTCGTGGGGCGAGCTCTACACGGCGCTCCAGCAGGGCGTCGTCGACGGGGCCGAGAACAACCCGCCGAGCTACTACCTCTCGCGCCACTACGAGGTCGCGCCGTACTTCGTGCTCAACGAGCACACGGCCGTGCCGGACGTGCTCGTGATCGGGACGCCGGTCTGGGACACGCTCTCCGACCAGGAGCAGCGGTGGCTCCGGGGGGCCGCCGAGGCCAGCGCCGCGCTCGAAGAGGAGCTGTGGCGCGCGTCGACGGCCGAGGCGCTCCAGGCGGTCACCGAGGCGGGCGCGGAGGTGATCGAGATGAGCGCCGCGGACCGCACGCCGTTCTCGGCGCGCGTGGCCGCGATGCTGACCGACGTGGACCCCGCGACGCGCGCGCTCATCGAGCGGATCCAGGCCGTCGGCGCCTCAGCCGACTCGTCGGGGGTGCCGTCATGAGCCGGCCCGTCCTCGAGGCGACGGCCGACCGCGGCCTGAAGGGGCTCGTCGACCGCGCGCTCGCGTGGGCCTGCGTCGGGCTGATGGGCGCGAGCGTGCTCAACGTGACGTGGCAGGTCGTGACCCGGTTCGTGCTCGGGAGCCCGAGCGGGTTCACCGACGAGCTCGCCCGGTTCCTCCTCATCTGGCTCGGCCTGCTCGGCGCGGCCTACGCCGTCGGCCAGCGGATGCACCTCGCCATCGACCTGCTGCCGCGCGCGCTCGCCCCGAGGCCGAAGGCCCGCGCCGCGCTCGGGGTCGTGCTCCAGGGCTGCGTGCTCCTGTTCGCCCTGGGCGCGATGGTCTACGGCGGCGGCAACCTCGTCCGCCTCACGACGCTCCTCGCGCAGACGTCGGCCGCGCTGGGCGCCCCGCTCGGCGCCGTCTACGCCGTCCTCCCGCTCGCGGGCGCCCTCATCGCCTTCTACGCGCTCCACGCCATCGGCCAGTACGTCCGCGTCCTCCGCGGGCGGACGATGCCGAGCGCCACGCCGGACGGGTCGAGCGGTGAGGCCTTCGCCACCCACCAGCCCGGCGTCGACCGTCAGGAGCCCCGTCCGGACGCCCCATGACCCTCGCCCTCCTCCAAGCCCTCCCCGAGGCTGGCGGCGCCCTCGCCGCCGACGGCACCGCCATCGCCGTGCTCGTCGGCGTGTTCGCCGTCCTGCTGGCCCTCGGCGTCCGCGTCGCGTTCGCGATCGGGCTGGCGACGGTCGCCACGATGATGCTCTCGATCGGGCCGACGGCCGCGCTCACGACGGTGGCGCAGCGGATGGCGACGGGCCTCGACAGCTTCACGCTGCTCGCGATCCCGTTCTTCATCCTGGCCGGCCAGCTCATGAACCGCGGCGGCATCGCGGGCCGCCTGATCGACCTCGCGAAGGCGCTCCTGGGGCCGCTCCCGGGCGGCCTCGCGTTCGTCAACGTGCTCGCCTCGATGCTCTTCGGGGCCATCTCGGGGAGCGCCGTCGCCGCGGCCTCCGCCATCGGCGCGACCGTCGGGCCGCGGATGGTGGACGAGGGCTACGACCGCGACTTCGCCGCCGCCGTCAACATCACGTCGGCGACGACGGGGCTCGTGATCCCGCCGTCGAACGTGCTCATCGTGTACTCGCTCGCGAGCGGCGGGGCGAGCATCGCGGCCCTCTTCCTGGCCGGCTACGTGCCCGGCCTCCTCGTCGGCGGCCTCCTCATGGCCGTCGCCGGCGTGACGGCCTGGCGCCGCGGCTACCCCACCGGCGAGTGGTCGGCGGTCGGCGAGATCGTGCGCCGCTTCGTGGCCGCGCTCCCGAGCCTGTTCCTGCTCGTCGTCGTGATCGGGGGGATCGTGGGCGGCGTGTTCACGGCGACCGAGGCCGCGGCCGTAGCCGTCCTCTACGCCGGGGCGCTCGCCTTCGCCTACCGCGGCGTCGGGCTCCGCGACCTCCCCCAGATCCTGCTCGACGCCACGGCGACGACGGCCATCGTCCTGCTCCTCATCGCCGTCTCGATCGCGATGTCGTGGATCATGGCCTACGTCAACCTCCCGCAGGCCATCGCCGGCGCGGTCGCGGCCTTCGAGAACCCGATCGCCGTCTTCTTGCTGATCAACGTCGTGCTCCTGTTCGTGGGCGTGTTCATGGACATGACCCCGGCGATCCTCATCTTCACGCCCATCTTCCTGCCCGTGGCCCTGGAGCTGGGGATGGACCCGGTCCACTTCGGGATCGTGATGGTCCTCAACCTGTGCATCGGGCTGTGCACGCCGCCGGTCGGGAGCGTGCTGTTCGTGGGCGTCGGCGTGGCCGAGACGACGATCGCGAGGGTCGTCCGCCCGCTCCTCCCCCTGTTCGTGGCGATGCTGATCGCCCTCGCCCTCGTGACCGCCTTCCCCGGCCTGTCGCTCTGGCTCCCCTCCCTTTTCGGCTACTAGCACATTGACTCCCTCCGACCCCTCCGCCGACTTCCGCCTCGACGGCCGCGTCGTCGTGGTCACCGGCGGCTACGGCGTGCTCGGCTCCGCCATGGCGCGGGGCCTGCTCGGCGCCGGCGCCGCCGTCGTCCTCCTCGGCCGGAGCGCCGAGAAGGCCGAGGCGGCCGCCGCCGACCTCGATCCGTCCGGCGAGCGCGCCCTGGGCGTCGCCGCCGACGTCCTCGACCCCGACGCGCTCGCTGCCGCCCGCGACGCCGTGCTCGACCGGTTCGGGCACGTCGACGCGCTCGTGAACGCGGCCGGGGGCAACGTCTCCGGCGCGACGCTCCAGCCCGGCGAGAGCCCGTTCGGCCTCGACCCCGCCGCGTGGCGGTCCGTGGTCGACCTCAACCTCCACGGCACGATCCTCCCGACGCAGGTCTTCGGCCCGGCCCTCGCCGACGCCGAGGCGGGCGCGGTCGTCAACATCTCGTCGATGGCGGCCTCGCGCGTGATCTCGCGCGTGGCCGGCTACTCGGTCGCCAAGGCGGGCGTCGACCACTTCACCCGGTGGATGGCCGTCGAGCTGGCGAAGCAGACCGGGGGGCGCGTGCGCGTCAACGCCGTCGCGCCGGGGTTCTTCGTGGCCGAGCAGAACCGGGCCCTCCTCCTGAACGGCGACGGCTCGCTGACTGAGCGCGGCGCCGACATCGTCGCGCACACGCCGGCAGGGCGGTTCGGCGAGTCGGCCGAGGTGGCCGGGCCGGTCGTCTTCCTCCTCTCGCACGCGGCGCGGTTCGTGACCGGCGCCGTGCTCCCCGTCGACGGCGGGTTCTCGGCCTACGGGGGGTTTTGAGCATGGTGCTCTCCTTCCGCTGGTACGGCGCGTCCGACCCCGTCCCGCTGGACGCCATCCGCCAGATCCCGGGCGTCCGCGGCGTCGTCAGCGCGCTCCACGACGTCCCGCCGGGCGAGGCGTGGACGGCCGACGCCGTCGTCGCGTTGCGGCAGCGCGTCGAGGACGCCGGCCTGACGCTGAGCTGCATCGAGTCGATCCCGGTCCCCGAGGGGATCAAGCTCGGCACCGGCGCCCGCGAGCGCCTCGTCGAGACCTGGTGCGCCTCGGTCGAGGCCGTCGGCGCGGCCGGCGTGCCGGTCGTGTGCTACAACTTCATGCCCGTCTTCGACTGGACGCGGACGAGCCTCCACCGGCCCATGCCGGACGGCTCCGAGGCGCTGGCCTACGTCGAGGGCGAGCTGGCCGAGGTCGAGGAAGCGCTCGCGAGCGGCGGCCTCCCCGGCTGGATGGACGCCCACTCGCCCGACGACCTCCGCCGGCTGTTCGCCGCCTACGCCGCGGTCGACCCGGAGCGGATGTGGGACCACCTCGGGTGGTTCCTGGAACGGGCCGTGCCGGCGGCCGAGGCGGCCGGCGTCAAGCTCGCCCTCCACCCCGACGACCCGCCGTGGCCGCTCTTCGGGCTCCCGCGCGTGGTCACGAGCGCCAGCGCCTTCGACCGCGTCTGCGATCTCGTCGACAGTCCAGCGAATGGCGTCACGTTCTGCACCGGCTCGCTCGGCGCCGACCCCGCCCAGGTCGCCGGCCTCTCCGCTGCCGCCGCCCGGCTCGCCGCCCGGGGCCGGCTCCACTTTGCCCACCTCCGCAACGTCGCCCGCCTCGGGAGCTCCGCCGACCAGGCCGCCGAGGCAGAGAGGCCGGGCCGCGACTTTACCG
>JAAXJP010000114.1 GCA_012269805.1 Rubrivirga sp. | reverse complement strand
CGTCCGGGCCGACCTGTTGCCCCTTCACCCGGAGCGCCCCGCGCCCGCCGCGGCGCCGCGGCGGGGAGAGTCAGGCGCCCGTCGGGCTCTCGGCCGTCCGCTGGACCGGCGTCTCACCCTCCGGGAAAAACTCGAGCGCGGCCGAGTTCATGCAGTACCGGAGGCCGGTCGGCCTGGGGCCGTCGGGGAAGACGTGGCCGAGGTGCCCGTCGCACCGCGCGCACCGCGTCTCGATGCGGACCATCCCCAGCGACCGGTCCTCGATGTTCGTGATGTGGTCGGGGTCGACGGGCTGGAAGAACGACGGCCAGCCGGTGCCGGACTCGAACTTGGACCCGCTCTCGAAGAGCGGGAGGCCGCACAGGTTGCAGGCGTAGAGGCCTTTCTCCTTGGTGTGGAGGAGGAGGCCGCAGCCGGGCCGCTCGGTGCCGTGCTCGATAAGGATCCGGCGCTCTTCGGCGTCGAGGCCGGCAGCCTCGACGGCCTGTTCGCGGGCCTCGCCACGGAGGGGCGTCAGGTCGTAGCCGGTGTCGGACGTGGTGGGGGTCTCCATCGGATCGCAGGTTGGGGGGGCGTCAACTGCCCCGAGCGTGTCGCGATCCGGACGGCGCGCGACCCGCTACATTCCGCCGCCCTCTCTGCCACACGTCGCCCGTGCCCACTCTCGCCCGCCTCGTTTTCTCCCTCGTCCTCGCCGCGCTCGCCGCCGGCCCGGCCGCGGCCCAGGAGACGCTCCTCCTCCGCCAGCCGACGCTGAGCGCCACGCACGTCGCGTTCGCCCACGGCGGCGACCTCTGGGTCGCCGACCGTGCCGGCGGCGACGCGCGCCGCCTGACGAGCACGCCGGCCGTCGAGTCCGGCCCGCACTTCTCGCCCGACGGGCGGACGCTGGCGTTCACGTCCGACCGGTCTGGTGTCCCGGCCGTCTACGTCGTCCCGGTCGCGGGCGGCGACCCGACGCGCCTGACGTGGTACCCGGCGCCGTCGGAGGCCCGCGGCTGGACGCCCGACGGCACCCGCGTGCTCTACGCGTCGTCGCGCGAGACGGCGCCGGTCGGGTTCAACCGGCTCTGGACCGTCGCGCCCGACGGCGGGCCGTCGGAGCTCCTGCCCGCGCCGTGGGGCAACGACGGCGCCTACAGCCCCGACGGCGAGCGGCTGATCGTCGACCGCGTGACGCGCTGGGACGAGGAGTGGCGCGCCTACCGCGGCGGCCAGAACACGCCGCTCACGATCCTCGACCTGGAGTCGCTCGCCGAGACGCGCCTTCCCAACGAGCGGACGACCGATGTCCACCCGGTGTGGCTCGGCGACACGATCTACTTCCTCTCCGACCGCGACTGGACCATGAACGTGTGGTCCTACGAGCCGGCCACCGGCGACCTCCGCCAGCGGACCGAGTTCGAGGGCGCCGACGTCAAGGGGCTGGGCGCGGGCCCCGACGCCCTCGTCTTCGAGCGCGAGGGCCGGCTCCATACGCTCGACCCCGCCTCGGGCGACGTCCGGACCCTCTCGATCACGGTCCGCGGCGACTTCCCGTGGGCCTCGACGCGCTGGGAGGACGTGACGGGCAGCGTCGAGTCCGTCTCGCTCTCGCCGACCGGCCAGCGGGCCGTCATGGAGGCTCGCGGCGAGGTGTTCACCGTCCCCGTCGAGCACGGGGACGCCCGCAACCTCACGCGGTCCTCGGGCGCCGCCGACCGCGCGCCGCTGTGGTCGCCGAAGGGGGACCAGGTCGCGTGGTTCTCCGACGCCGGCGGCGACGGCTACGGTCTGATGCTGGCCGACCAGGACGGACTCGGCGAGCCTCGCCGGATCGACATCGGCGAGTCGAAGATGGCCTGGGAGCCGGCGTGGTCGCCCGACGGCGCACGGATCGCGTTCGTCGACGACGACGTCCGCGTCCGCGTGGTGGACCTCGCCGCCGGCCGCGTTCAGACGGTCGACGTGGGCGGGACGAACATCGAGCGCGGCCGCCTCGGGCTGACGTGGTCGCCGGACTCGGAGTGGCTGGCGTACGCCAAGACGGCGCCCAACAACTTCCGTCGGGTCACGGTGTGGGCGGCCGACACGGGCGAGACGCACACCCTCACCGACCCCCTCGCGGACGCGTTCGCGCCGGCCTGGGACCGCGACGGCCGCCACCTCTACCTCCTCGCGAGCACCGACGTCGCCCTGGGCTCCGGCTGGGCCAACACGAGCTCGATGCGCGCCGACCCCGAGTACGCGGCCTACGTCATGGTCCTCCGCGCCGACGACCCGACGCCGTTCGTCCTGCGCAGCGACGAGGAGCCGGTCGAGGAGGCCGTCGGCGAGGACACCGAGGCCGAGGAGGCGACCGTCGAGGCGGGCCCGCCGGCGGAGGCGCCCGACGAGGCGGGGGGCGACGAGGCGGAGGTCGAGGTCGAGGTCGAGGTCCAGATCGACTTCGACCGGCTCGACCGTCGGACGCTGGCGCTCCCGATGCCCGAGGCCGACTACGTCACGACGATGGCGGGGCCGGCCGGGACCGTGTTCCTCGCCGAGAACGCGCCCTCCACGCCCGGCCTCACGCTCCACAAGTTCTCGCTTGAGGAGCGCGAGGCGACGCCGTTCCTCACCGGCGTCCGCTTCGCATCGGTCTCCGCCGACGGGGCCAAGATCCTCGCCCGGACCGGCCCCGGCTGGACCGTCGCCGACACGGGTGGTCCGTCGGGCGACGGCGGCACGGACGTCCGCGTCCAACTCCGGATGGAGCTCGACCGCCAAGCCGAGTGGCGCCAGATGTTCGACGAGGCGTGGGCCTACGAGCGCGACTTCTTCTACGACCCGGATCACCACGGCCGCGACTGGGACGCCGTCTACGACCGCTACGCCCCGCTCCTCCCGTACGTCCGCCATCGGGCCGACCTGACGTTCCTCCTCGACCAGATCAACGGCGAGCTGTCAGTGGGCCACAGCTTCGTGTTCGGCGGCGACTACCCGGCCGTCGACACGGTCCGCGTGGGCGTGCTCGGCGCGGACCTCGAGGCCGACGCCGGCGGCTGGCGGATCGCGCGGATCTACACGTCGGAGAGCTGGAACCCTGGCCTCCGCGCGCCGCTCGACCAGCCCGGCCTGGACGTCGAGGAGGGCGACTACCTCGTCGGCGTCGAGGGCGAGCCCCTCGCTGCGGCCGACGACCCGTACCGCCTGCTCGACGGGACGGCCGGCCGCCAGACGATCCTCCACGTCAACGACCGGCCCGGGATGGAGGGCGCGCGCGAGGTCCTCGTGGAGCCGGCCGAGAGCGAGGCGGGCCTCCGCCAGCGGGCCTGGGTCGAGGACAACCGCCGCCGCGTCGACGAGCTCTCCGACGGCCGCCTCGCCTACGTCTGGGTGCCCAACACGGGCGGGCCGGGCGTCGTCTCGTTCGACCGGTACTACTTCGCGCAGCAGGACAAGGAGGGCGCCGTGATCGACGAGCGGTTCAACGGTGGCGGCCTCCTCGACGACTACATGGTCGACCTCATGACGCGCCGGCTCCGGGCGGCCGTGACCAACGAGGTCCCGGGCGGGGCCGCCTTCCGCCTGCCGGCCGGGATCCTCGGGCCGAAGGTCCTGCTCATCAACGAGCGCGCGGGCTCCGGCGGCGACTTTTTCCCGTGGGTGTTCCGCCAGCAGGAGGCCGGCCCGCTCGTCGGCACGCGGACGTGGGGCGGCCTCGTCAAGTCGTCGGTCCACTACGGCCTCGTGGACGGCGGCGCGCTGACGGCGCCCGACAACGCCGTCTTCGACCCCATCCAGCGGCGGTGGATCGGCGAGAACGAGGGGATCGCGCCGGACGTCGAGGTGCTGCTCGACGCGAGGTCCGTCGCCGCCGGGCGCGACCCCCAGCTCGAACGGGCGATCGACGTCGCGCTCGACCTCCTGGAGGAGGAGCCCACGCCGACGGTCGCGCCGCCGCCCTACCCGACGCCGGCCGCCCGCCCCCGCGACTGACCGTGACGTCGCCCGCCTCGGTGGCGTCACCGAGGCGGGC
>JAAXJP010000751.1 GCA_012269805.1 Rubrivirga sp. | reverse complement strand
CCCCCACCCCTCTCATGGCAGCACCCCAAGCCATCACCCAGACCATCGAGGTCGGCGGCAAGACGCTCACGCTCGAGACCGGCAAGCTGGCCAAGCAGGCCGACGGCGCCGTCGTCACGACGATCGGCGACACCGTCACGCTCTCGACGGCCGTCACCGACAAGAAGGCCAAGGAAGGCCAGCACTTCTTCCCGCTCACCGTCGACTACCGCGAGCGCTTCAGCGCGAAGGGCGCCTTCCCGGGCGGCTTCTTCAAGCGCGAGGGCCGGCCGACCGACAAGGAGACGCTGACCTCCCGCCTCATCGACCGGACCATCCGCCCGCTCTTCCCCGACGGGTTCCGCAACGAGGTCCAGGTCCTCAACTACGTCCTCGCCGCCGACGAGGAGATGGACGCCGACGTGATCGCCGGCATCGGCTCGAGCGCGGCCCTCTCGCTCTCCGGCAGCCCGTTCGACGGCCCGACCGCGCACGTCCGCGTCGGCCGCGTCGACGGCGAGTTCGTCCTGTTCCCGACCAACGAGGAGCGGACCCGGTCCGACTTCGACCTCGTCGTCGCCGGCAAGGCCGACGCGATCGCGATGGTCGAGGGCGAGATGGACGAGGTGTCCGAGGAGGACATGGTCGGCGCGCTCGAGTTCGCCTTCGAGGCCATCCAGACCATCGTCGCCGGGATCAACGAGTTCGTCGCCCAGCGGGACGAGCGCGACGGCGCGCCCGAGCCGCTCGAGTACAACACGGTCTCAGCGCCCGAGGACCTCGTCGCGACGGTCTTCGACAAGATCAAGGCCGACGTCGACGGCGTCCTCCGCGCCGACGAGTACGACAAGGCCGCGTTCTACGGCGGCATCGCCGAGATCCGCGACCGGCTCCTCGACGAGATGTTCGGCTACGACGTCGAGGACGGCGGGGCCGAGGACGTCGAGGACACGCAGGCCGGCGGTGGCGAGTTCGTCGCCCGCGCCATGCGCGAGACGACCGACGACGGCTACACGGTCTCCGACGTCAAGGAGGCGTTCAAGGCCGCCGAGAGCAAGGTCATGCGCGAGATGATCCTCGAGGAGGGCCGCCGCCTCGACGGCCGCGGCAAGGAGGACGTCCGCGACATCTGGACCGAGGTCGACTACATCCCCCGCGTCCACGGCTCGGCCGTGTTCACGCGCGGCGAGACGCAGGCGCTCGTGATGGTCACGCTCGGCACCGGGCGCGACGTCCAGGCCGTCGACCAGGTGTTCGACCAGGAGGACAAGCGGTTCTACCTCCACTACAACTTCCCGCCGTTCTCGGTCGGCGAGACGCGGTTCCTCCGCGGCCCGAGCCGTCGCGAGATCGGCCACGGCATGCTGGCCGAGCGCGCGCTCGCGAAGGTGATGCCGGGCGAGCAGGACTTCCCCTACACCGTCCGCATCATCTCCGACGTCCTCGAGTCGAACGGCTCGTCGTCGATGGCGACGGTCTGCGGCGGCTCGATGGCCCTCATGGCCGCGGGCGTCCCGATCTCGAAGCCGGTCGCCGGCATCGCGATGGGCCTCATCGCCGACGGCGACCTGACGTCCGGCGAGGGCCGCGTGGCCATCCTGAGCGACATCCTGGGCACCGAGGACCACCTCGGCGACATGGACTTCAAGCTCTGCGGCACGCGCGACGGCATCACGGCGTGCCAGATGGACATCAAGATCGACGGGCTCGACATGGACACCATGCGGGCGGCGCTCGAGCAGGCCAAGGCCGGCCGCCAGCACATCCTCGACAAGATGGCCGAGACGATCGCCGAGCCCCGGGAGGACATCTCGCCGAGCGCCCCGCGCCTCATCCAGGTCGTCATCGACCAGGACTACATCGGCGCCATCATCGGGCCCGGCGGCAAGATCATCAAGGGGATCCAGGCCGACACCGGCGCGCAGATCGACATCGACGAGCGCGACGGGAAGGGCTACGTCACCGTGGCCGCCCCGAACATGGACTCGGCCTACGCGGCCGTCGACATCATCCGCGGGATCGTGACCGAGCCCGAGGTCGGCGAGAACTACACCGGGACGGTCAAGAACCTCCTCCCGTTCGGCGCGATCCTCGAGATCATGCCGGGCAAGGAGGCCATGCTCCACGTCTCGGAGATCTCGCACGGCTACGTCGACGACCCCGCCGACGAGATGCAGGTCGGCGACAAGCTCGAGGTCCAGCTCATCGAGATCCGCGACGGCGGCAAGCTCCGTGTGAGCCGGAAGCCGTTCCTCCCCGAGCCGACCGAGGAGGAGAAGGAGGAGATGCGCAAGCGGGCCTCCAACCGGAGCAACGGCGGCGGCGGTGGCGGCGGAGGCCGTGGCCGCGGTCGCGGGCGCCGCAACTAAGCGCCCCGCTGGCGGTCACCGCTGCCAGCCGCCAACCCACACCGCCCGCCTCGGCACCGCGCCGGGGCGGGCGGTTTTTTTGTGTGCCGACGACGAGCCCGAGGGGGGCGGAGCTGCTTGCTCAGGGGAACCCCTAGTACGACCTTCTGGCCTCCCACCCACCCCGTAGTCCCATGTGGAAGGAGTTCAAGGAGTTCGCCGGCAAAGGCAACGTCGTCGACATGGCCGTCGGCATCATCATCGGCGCGGCGTTCGGCACGATCGTGACCGCGTTCGTCGACGGGATTCTGATGCCGGCCATCGGCCTGTTGGTCGGCGGCGTCGACTTCACCAACCTCTTCAACGTGCTCCGCGAGGGGACGCCGGCCGGGCCCTACGACACGCTCGAGGCGGCCACCGAGGCGGGCGCGGTCGTGCTCCAGTGGGGCGTCTTCGTCAACACGATCATCTCGTTCCTGATCGTGGCCTTTGCCGTGTTCCTGTTCGTCAAGTGGGTCAACGGTCTCCGGCGGACGGTGGAGGGGGAGGTCGCGGACGAGCCGACGCCCGAGCCCGCGCTCACGGCCGACCAGCAGCTCCTGACAGAGATCCGCGACCTTCTGAAGCAGCGGCCGGTCTAGCTAGCGAACGACCGAGAGCTGAGTGGTCCGGACATGGGGCCCTGCGGCGAGGCGGACGAGGTATGTCCCGGCGGCAAGCCCGCTGACGTCGAGCGGGACCGCGTGCTCGCCCACGGCGCGGACGCCGTCGGCGAGGTCCACCACTCGCCGCCCCCGGACATCGTAGACCGCCAGCCGGACCGGGCCCGCGGTGCGGAGGGAGTACCGGAGCGTCGTCCGAGCGCGGGCCGGGTTGGGAGCGGGCGAGAGGAGGCGGATGGGGACGGGCGTCTCGTCGGGAGTTCCGGTCCCCATCCCGCCTCGAAGGAGCGGGAGCGTCTCGAAGGGCCCCCCGAGAACGCCGGCCGCCGTCGCGGCGTCGAGTCCGAGCCAACTGTGGAGGACGGTCGCGTAGACCTGACGGAAGTCGACGGAGTGGCGGAGGTTGCCCGCCGCGTCGAGGTCGGCGAGGTCCGGCGCGGCGCCGACCAGGCCGCCCTCGGCGGACGGGCCGGCGAGGAAGAGGGGGGCCGCGGTGCCGTGGTCGGTCCCGGCCGACCCGTTCTCCTCGACCCGCCGCCCGAACTCGGAGAACGTGACGGCGAGCGTCCGGTGGTCGTCGCCGGAGAGGGCGAGGTCGCGGTAGAAGGCATCGAGCGCCTCGGCGAGCGTGCCGAGGAGGGCCGCGTGCGCGTCGGCCTGGCCCGCGTGCGTGTCGAACCCGCCGAGCGACACGAGGTACATCCGCGCCCCCAGGCGCCCCTTGACGAGCCGGGCGACGGCCGCCAGCTCCGCGGCGAACGTCGTGTCGGGGTACTCGGCCTGGTTGGTCGCCGCCTGCGTGGCGGCGTAGAGCGCGTCGCGGTACCGGAACGCGTCGTTGGCGATCCGCCGGGCGAACGCGAGCTCGCTGCCAGCGGGCGTGTCCGGGAGGCCACCCGTCGGGTACGCGTCGCCGCCCTCGGCGATGCGAAGAAAGGCCTCCACGTCGCGGATGGCCATGCCGTAGCCGAGGCCGTCGTCTTCGAACAAGAGCGGGGCCGAGGCCCCGATCTGGAC
>JAAXJP010000084.1 GCA_012269805.1 Rubrivirga sp. | reverse complement strand
GCGACCACGCAGAGGCCGTGGTCCGCCGCCTGCTCTCTGGTGATGTCGAGGAGGCCGGCCTCCAGGTCTCTGCGCCGACGGGCGCCCCGATCTGGATGAGCCTCCGACCCGACCCGTCCGACCCGGACCGGGTGATCGGCGACGTCCGGGTCGGGCGCGTGGAGGGCGCCGCGAGCATGAGCACCCAGGCCGACCGCCTCCGGCTCCTCGCGACCGTCACCGCCCACGGGGCGGACCCCTTCCGAGACCGGCTCGGCCGCGCGCTCCGGCTGACGTCCCAGCTCCTCGACCTGGAGCTCGCGATCGTCAGCCGAATCGAGGGCGGGACCTACACCGTCTACGCCGCCCAGACGCCCGACGCCGCGCTCGGCCCCGGGGACGAGTTCGCCCTCAGTGACACGTTCTGCTCCGTCACCATCGAGGCCGACGACGTGATCGCCGTCAACGGCATCGGCGAGAGCGAGTACCGGTTCCACCCGTGCTACGAGCTGTTCAAGCTGGAGAGCTATGTGGGCGTGCCCGTCGAGGTCCGGGGCGAGAAGTGGGGGACGCTCACGTTCTCCTCAACCGCCCTCCTCCCCGATCCGCTCGGCCCGGCCGACCACGACCTCGTCCGGCTCCTGGCGCTGTGGGTCGGCGGGGAGATTGAGCGGGAGGAGGACCGGCGGGCCCTCGTCCAGAGCGAAAAACGATACCGGGCCCTCTCCCAAGCCACGTTCGAGGGGATCGCGTTCACCGAGGGCGGGGTCATCGTCGACTGCAACCGCCAGTTTGCCGCGCTCCTCGGATACGACGCCGTGGCGGACCTCGTCGGGCGATCGGCCTCGGAGCTGGTCGCCCCGGAGTCGCTCGAGAAAGTGACCACCATGATCCGCGAGGGCCGGTCCGAGCCGTACGAGGCCCGCGTCCGGCGACGGGGTGCCCGCTCGTTCTGGGCCGAGGTCCAGGGCCGCCAGTGGCGGCTCGACGGGCGGGAGGTCCGCGTGACAGCGCTCCGGGACGTGAGCCGGCGCCGCGCGCTCTCCGACGAGCTCGAGTACCAGGCGACCCACGACGCCCTCACCGGCCTCCCCAACCGGGCCCTGTTTTACGCCCGCGTCCAGGAGGCCCTCCGCGCCGGCGCCCCGTTCGCGGCCCTGTTCATCGACCTCGACCGGTTCAAGGTCGTCAACGACTCCCTCGGCCACGAGGTCGGCGACTTTCTCCTGGCCACTGTGGCCGAGCGGCTCCGGGGGGCCCTCGGGCCGATCGACGGGGCGATCGTCGCCCGCCTCGGGGGCGACGAGTTCGCCGTCGTCGTCCCGACGGCGCCGCCGGGCGGGCCGTCCACGAGCGGTCAGGCCGTCGGCGAGGCCATCCTGGCCACGCTCAACGAGCCCGTCGACCTCGGCCCGCGCGAGCACGAGCCGGGCGCGAGCATCGGCGTGATCGAGCACGGCGAGGCCTACGCGACGCCGGAGGACGTCCTCCGCGACGCCGACACGGCCATGTACGAGGCCAAGCGGGCCGGGCGGGGCCGCACGGCCACGTTCGTCCCGTCGCTGCGCGAGGCGGCGACCGACCGGTTCCGCCTCGAACACGACCTCCGGCGAGCGATCCCCCGCGGCGAGCTCCGCGTGGCCCTCCAGCCCGTCGTCCGCCTCGAGACGGGGGCCGTGGCCGGCTTCGAATCGCTCGTGCGGTGGGCCCACCCCGAGCGCGGCCTCCTCGCCCCGGGCGCGTTCCTCCCGCTGGCCGAGGAGCTCGGCCTCGTGACGGCCATCGACGAGTGGGTCCTCGGCGCGACCGCCGAAGTCGTCCGCGACGGGCTGGCCGCGGGCGGCGTCCGCCGGGCCGACGCGATCCTCTGGCTCAGCCTGAACTGCTCCGACGCGACGTTCCTCAGCGGCGACCGGCTCCGCGAGCGCGTCCGGCGCGCCGTCGCGACGAGCGGGCTCGACCCGTCCCGCATCGTCCTCGAACTCACCGAGCGGGCCGTGGTCGAGAAGGCCGAGGCGACGAGCGCCCTCGACGCGCTCCACAGCGAGGGCGTCCAGGTCTGCGTCGACGACTTCGGCACGGGGTTCTCGTCGCTCGGGCTCCTGTCCGGGCTGCCGGTGGACGGGCTGAAGATCGACCGGTCGTTCGTGACCGACCTCCCGGGCTCGGCCCAAGCCCTCGCGGTCGTCCGCGGCGTGGTCGGGATCGCGAAGGATCTCGGGCTACGGGTCGTGGCGGAGGGCGTCGAGACGGAGGCCCAGCGCGCCGCCCTCCTCGACGTCGGGTGCGAGTTGGCGCAGGGCTACCTCTTCTCGCGCCCGCTCCCGGCCGAGGAGGCGCTGGCGATGCTCGAGTAGGCCCGCCTCGGCGGTCCACTCGCCAGGGCCCGGACGGCCGGGCTACGCGGCCTCGTCGGCCTCGGCGCGGCGGGCGGACCGCCGGCGGTCCCGGCCGTCCCACTGGAGGAGCGGCTCGAGCCCGGCCGCCTGCGCGACCCGGACCGCGGCCGACTCCGTGCGCGGCGACGCGACGGACGCGGGGACCGGCGGGTCCGTCGCGGAGGGGTCGAGCGCAGGCGGGAGGGCGGCGGACGGGAGGCCGGCCCACCGGCGGTACGTGGTCTCGTAGGCCCCGAGCATCTGGGCCAGCCCGAACCGCTCGACGGCCCGCTCCCGGCCCCGCCGCGAGAGGTCCGCCCAGCGGTCGCGGTCGAGGAGGAGGTCGGCCAGGCCGTCGCCGAGGCCGGCCGAGTCGCGCGGCGGCACGACCACGCCGACCCCGCCCACGAGCGCCTCCTTCACGCCGCCCACGTCGGTCGCCACGACGGGCCGGCCGCACGCCATCGCCTCGATGACCGAGAACGGGAAGCCCTCCGAGATCGACGACAGCGCGAACACGTCGCCCTCGTGGTACAGCGTGGCGGGGTCGTCGTGGTAGCCGGCGAACGTGAAGTGGTCGCGGACGCCGAGCTCGTCGATGAGCGCCTCGCACCGGGCCGTGTACGGCTCGTCGACCCAGTTGGCGCCGTACACCACGAAGTGGACGTCCGGCACCCGCCGGCGCGTCACGTCGCACGCCCGGATGAGCGTCTCGATGTCCTTGAGCGGGAACACCCGGGCCGCCGTCACGACGGTCGGGCGGCGCCCCTCGGGCTCGCACGCGGGCGGGACGAAGCGGTCGGTGTCGATCCCGTTGTAGATCGTCCGGACCCGGTCGGCCGTGACGCCCATCCGGAGCTCCCACCGCGCGTTGTGGTCGCAGACCGGCGAGACCTGGTCGGCCACGACGTAGCACACGCGGCTGACGAGGTGGACGAGCCGGAGGAGAAAGCGCTTGAGGAAGAACGACGCGTCGGCGCCGGCCATCGCGATGTAGCGCTCGCGGAGGTAGATCCCGTGGTCGGTGACCACGAGCGGGGCGCCGTAGTCCAACCGCGCGATGACGGCGGGCAGACCGGCGAACCCGGCCAGCGTCGCGTGCGCCACGTCGGTCCGAGGCACGGGCAACGTGATCGGCAGGAGGAAGCTGTAGAGCCACCGCATGGCCTGGACGAGGTCGCCGAGCGTCGGCTCGGCGTCGGCCTCCCCGGCCGCCTCCTGGTCGCGGACGGTGTCGCGGAACGCGCGCCACGCCGGCTCCGACCGGAACGAGGCCCGGTGGTCGTGGCGGAGGAAGTAGTGGTTGAGGTCGCGGAACAGGCGGGCCTCGGCCCACCCCGCCGCCTCAGGTCGCTGGAGCGCGCCGAGCAACTGCGTCAGGAGCGGCACGAACCGGCGCTCGACCGCCTCGTCCGTCGTCCGCGTGCGCCGGAGGACCGTCGTGGCGAACGGCTCGTCGTAGCGCGTGAACTCGGTGGGCTCGGCGGCCCCGAACAGGGGGACCACCTGGACCGATCGGACATGGTCTGGGAGGGCCTTGTGGAGCTGGAGCGACGTCGACCCCGTTACGGCCACGAGGTGGACGTCGACGTCGGGGAGGCCGCGGAGCACGACGTCGGCCCACGTCGTGACGCCCCCGCCCTCGAACGGGTACGTG
>JAAXJP010000217.1 GCA_012269805.1 Rubrivirga sp. | reverse complement strand
TACCTATTGGCACCGAATCCCCCCGCTTCTTGTTGCCTAGATTTGCAGTCATTGGCGGCGGCTCTGTGTTGTCGGTTGCTGGTCCCCGCCCCTGCCGCTGCTAAACGGGGCACGAATCCCCCGCCCGGCTGGGGCGGGGCGCCGGGGTCTACTACGTGGCCCCCCCAGCCCCGGCGGCCCCCTCGCGGGCCTCCCCCGCCTCTTCGCCGGGGCGGGGGGATCCTACCGGGCGATGGCCAGCACGCGGGCGAGCGCGATGCCGTCACCGGTCGCGCGGACGACGTACGTTACCGGCGACAGTGCGCCAGCGGGGAGGCCGGTCTGGACGCCGCCCGCCGTGGGGCCGTCGTGGAGCACCGCGACCTCGCGGCCCAGGGCGTCGTAGACGGCGAGCCGGACGGGCGCCCCGCCTGGCGACCGGAGGCGGACCGAGACGACCCCGGCCGACGGGTTTGGCCCCACCGCGAGCGTGGGGGAGGGCACGCCGCCCTCGGTGTCGACGCCGACGAGCCTGACTCGGGCCATGAACCGATCGCTCGAATTCTCGCCCGGCCCGACGGTGAACGCGTAGGGCGCCCCCACCTGGATCACCGTCGTTGTCCCGGCGAGGGCGTCGATGAGCTCGACGACGACGACGAGGTCGCCGACGGTCCCGGGGTCGCCCGCGAGGGCGATCTGGTACGGCCCGGCCTCGGGCACGTCGACGGAGAGGGGGGCGGTCACCGGCCCGCCCTCGAGGCTTCCGAGCGACAGCGCGGCAAACCGGTCGGCCGTGCCTGTGGGGGCCACCGAGAGCGCCCCCCCGAGGGGGCTGCCGAGGTCGGGCGCGTCGAGGTCGGCGTCCCCGACCCCAAACCGGAGCGCGGCCGAGTCGGCGACGCCCGGCCCGCCGGAGAGGGAGAGGATCACGGCCGTCTCGCCCTCGATCGGGACGAAGGGGGCGTTGGCCAGGGGCGTGCCCTCCGCGGGCTCGACGGAGGCGGCGAGTGTGACGGCGACGTCGTCCGGGCTTTCCGCGGGCGCGATTCGGAGGACCGCGACCTCGTACGGGCGGAGCACCAGGGGGGCGTCATCGGAGAGGCCGCCGAGGGAGACGGGCCGCAAAGCACCGGCCTCGGCCACCAGCGCCACGTCGGTCAGGGCCCCGCCGCTCACCTCGAAGGCGTCGAGCGCGACGGGGTGGTCCGTGGGGTTGCCGACGACGGCGAGAACCCCGCCGGGGGTGCTCGCATCGGTCTCGAAGGTGAGGACGGCCGGCCCAGGGCCGCCCGCGAGCTCAAGGTCGTCTCCGCTCGACAGGACGAGGAGCGCCTCGCCCCGCGAGAACACAGCGTCGGCGTCCGCCTCGACGAACGCCCGAGCGCTGGCGTCGTAGGTGTAGACCGGGCCGCCGACCGTCGCCGCGACGTCGCCGGCAACGAGGCCGCCGACCGGCGCCGCGAACAGGAACGGGCCCGCGGCGGTGGGGACGGCCACCGTGACGAGATCGTCGTCAGCGACGGTGAGGGTCGTGGTCGAGGGCGAGGTCACGATGAGCGGCGACTCGGCGGCCGGGCCGTTGGTGACCGACAGGGCGAACAAGAACGACTCGTTCTCTTCGACGAGCGCGTCGTCCGTGATGGGGACCGTGACCGCGTACGCGCCCGCCCCGTCGACGGTGAACGAGGCCGACGTAAACCCGCCGAGGTCGTCCGCGTCGCCGTCCGTGAGCGTGACGGTTACCGTGGCCGGCACGTCCGGCTCGCCTTCGACGTCGACGACGAGGTCGACCGTCCCGGCGTCCTCGGAGGCGCTGAGAGCCACGCTCGCGAACGAGACGGGCACTTCGCTGCCACCGCTGCTGCCGCCGATGACCGTGACCTGTCCGGCGTCCCCTTCGGCGACGAGGACACGGCCGTCGGCCAGCTGCAGGAGGCCGGCCGGCTGGGCGAGCCCCGTGGCGTAGTCCTCGGCTTGCTCGAGCGGGTCGCCGTTGGTGTCCGAGAGGACCGCGACCCGGCCCGCCTCAATGTCCGCGACGAGGACGCGGCCGTCGGCGAGCTGGATCAGGCCCGACGGGCTGTCGAGGCCGCCCACGTAGGGGATCGGGTCGTCGAGCGGGACCGCCTCGGGGGTCGAGAGGAGCGTGACCCCGCCGCCGTTGTACTCCGAGGTGAGGACGCGCCCGTCCGCCAACTGAACGATCCCCTCGGGGTCCTGCAACCGGTTGACGAACGTGCGGGGGTTGACGCGAGGAACGCCGCCTCCGTCGGAGATGATTGCGACCCGCCCCCGGAACGACTCGGCAACGAGCACGCGGTCGTCCTCCAGGCGAAGAAGGCCAAGTGCGCCCTTGAGAGAGGCAATGAACGGTTGGGGCGAATCGAGGGGACTGGCCTCTCCGTCGGAGATCACGGAGACCCCACCGCCGGCCTCGGCGACGAGGACGCGCCCGTCGGCCAGCTGCACGATTCCGGCCGGAAACACCAGGTCGTCGATAAAGAGCTCAGGTGCGTCGAGCGCGACGCCGTCGCCGTCGGAGATCACCGACACCTCGCCCGCGAGGTACTCCGTCACGAGGACCCGGCCGTCCGCGAGTTGAATCAGACCATAAGGGTCGGTCAGGCCCGTGACGTACGGAGACGGCTGGGCGGCGACCGAGGCGGACAAGCAAAGCGCCGCGAGCGCGGCGGTGCGGAGGGTGCGGAGCATTAGAGGGAGGAAGGCGGCGATCCTCAGAGAGGGGGTCAAGAATAGCCCGCGTTCTCCGTCTCGCGTCAGACCCACGCCGAGTTTCGGGCACGAACGGCAGGCAAGGGGGCCCTAGGAGGGAACTCCTCCAGTGCTGTAGAGACGGGTGGGGGGAGCCTCCAGTCAGGGCGCCGGGCAGGGAACAGTCGGACCACACCGATGAGCCGACGGTACACCCTTGTAGGCGTTTGTCTGACCCAGTCGAGCGCTCCCTTTCACACTCGCCCCCTCACAAGTTGTGGCCAACATTCCCGTAGAAAAGGCACACTCTGGCATCCCCTGGTGGCTCTGGCTCCTCGGCCTCGTCCTCCTCGGCCTCCTCCTCTGGTTCCTCATCGGCCTGTTCGACGACGACGACGTCGACCCGGCCGTCGTCGATGACCTGGACGCCGTCGAGAGCGTCGAGACTGTGGACCCGGTCGAGACGGCCGCTGGCCCGATCACGTCCATCGCTGAACTCGCCGACGGTCGAAACGCGGTCGGTCGGGAGGTCGACCTCGACGACGTTCGCGTCCTCACGCTGACCGGCGACAGCTCCTTCTTCGCAGGCGCGGGGCCCGACGCCGCCACTGAGGCGGGCGCCCTCATCGTCTTGCAGGGGATGAACGAGTCGGCGTCGTTGCCGCCCCCGCCGACCGGCGCCGACGGCATGTACAACGTCGACGAGGGCGACGTCGTGAGCGTGGAGGGCGTCTTGGCCGCCTTCGACGAGACCGTTCCAGACTACGCCGACCTCCCGGCGGCCGACCGCGACCGGGCCCTCCGTAGCGGGGTCTACATCAACGCGACCGACGTGGAGGCCTCGGGCGCCGACACTGAAATCGACGCCTCGGACTCCATGTAACCCTACCGAGTCTCGGCGGGCGCTCCCCGTCGGTCCCCGGTTCCGTCGCCCGTTTCCTCTCCTCTCACCTCCCCCTATGTCCCGCATCGCACTCTCCAACACCGGCGACTGGAAGCTCCAGTACGACGAACAAGACGTCCGTGGCTTCCGCGCCCTCGACGCCGAGGGCGCCGAGGTCGGCGTCGTCGACACGATGGTCGTCAACACGGACGAGCGTCGCGTCGACGCCATCGTTCTCCGCGAGGGGACGGAATATCCCGCCTCAGAGGTCTCGATCGGTGACGGGGTCGTCTACCTCACCTCGCTCACGTCCGACCACGACGACTACGACACCGTGACCGTCTACGACGACTACGGGCACGTAGTCGAGCGCGAGACCGTCGAGGATGGGGACGTGGACGCCCATGTCGGCGCCTTCCGTGAGCACTACGCCTCGACGTACGGCGGCGACGCCTACGACGACCTCGACCCGGCCTACCGCTACGGCTACGAGACGGCCTACGCCGACGACTACCGCAACCGTGGCTACGTCGACGCCGAGGACGACCTCCGGACTGGCTACGGCTCGCGGCACCCTGACCGCGACTACGACGCGGACCGGAGCGCCATCCGGTACGGGTACACCCGCGCCCAACACGGGGACGGATGACCCAGGACGTCGTCCACGACCTCGACGGGCACACCGCGACGGTCGACGCGGTCACGGACCGCGCTGTCCGCGTGCGGCTCCCGGAAGGGGTCGTGGTCGAGCTCGACCGATCGCTCGTCGAGCCGACGGGCGGGGGGGGCTACCGGGCCGACCTCCGCTTTTCCGACCTCGACGCCCGCGTGCTGCAGGAGGTGGAGGAACGCGTCGAGATCCGGACAGAGGCCAGCGAGATCGGCCGCGTCGTCGTCCGGACCGTGACCGACACGGTCGAGGAGCCCATCGAGGCCGACGGTTGGCGGGAGACCGTCGACGTTGAGCGCGTCCCGATCGGCCGTGAGGTCGATGCCGTCGAACCGCCCCACGAGGACGGCGGCGTGACCGTGATCCCGGTCTACGAAGAAGTCCTCGTCATCCGCAAGCAACTGGTCCTCCGCGAGGAGGTCCGTCTTACGCGCCGTCGCGAGCCCGTCTCGGGCCCGTCGCACGTCGCGCGGCGCCGCCAGCGCGTCGAGGTCGATCGGCTTCCGCCGTCCGACGCTGGCCCGACCGAGGGGTAACCCTCCCGGCCCCGGCTCTCCACTCTACTCTCTCTTCATCCCACCCCTGGCACCATGGCCAAGACCATCGTCGGTCTTTATGACGACCGTTCCACCGCCCGCACCGTCGTGAGCGAACTCGAGAACATCGGGTTCGGTCGCGACCACCTCCGCTTCGCATCCACCGAGTCCGGCGACCGGACGCCGTACGACGTCGACGTCAAAGAGGGCGCTTCCCCCTCCGCACTGACCGAGTACGGCGTCGCCGAGGACGAGGCCCGCTTCTACTCCGAGGGCGTCCGTCGAGGCGGCTCGCTCGTCATCGCCCGCGTCCACGACGGGGACGTCGAGCGCGCCGTCGACATCATGGCCCGGCACAACCCGGTCCGGTACGAGGACCGCCGGGAGGACTACCTCGCCGATTACGACGAGACGGCCGCGGCCTACACGGCCGAGCAGGCGACCGAGAACCGGACTCAGTACGCCGACCAGCAGACCGAGCGGCTCCGCGAGATCGAGGAGCAGCTCAAGATCGGCAAGCGCGAGGTCGTCCGCGGCGGCGTCCGCGTCCACAAGTACGTCGACACCGACGTCGAGGAAGAGACGCTCCGGCTCCGCGAGGAGCACGTCGACGTCGACCGGACGGCGGTCAACAAGACGCTCTCGGCCGACGAGGCCGATGCGGCGTTCGAGGAGAAGACCGTCGAGGTCGTCGAGCGGGCCGAAGAGGCCGTCGTCGAGAAGGAGGCCGTGGTGACCGGCGAGGTCGCCGTCGGCAAAGACGTCGACGTCCGCCAGGAGACGGTGGGCGGGGAGGTCCGTAGCACCCGCGTCGAGGTCGAACAGATCGCGAATGAGGAGTGGGCGACCGCGGAGCCTGCGTTCCGCGAGCACTACGAGGCGGAGTACGCCTCGACCGACCACGACTTCGATACGTACAAGCCCGCCTATGAGTACGGCTATGCCGCCGGCCAGAGCTACAAGGGCCGCGAGTACACGGACGTGGAGGCCGACCTCCGCTCGGACTACGCCACGCGACACCGCGACGGGGACCGGAGCGCCTGGGACCAGGTGAAGGGCGCCGTCCGCCACGGGTACCGTCGTGCCCGCGCGGCCGCGACCACCTAGTCGGCCGGTCCCGCCTCGGTAGCGAGGCGGACCCGGTGGCCCCACGTGGTCGACCCGCTTGGGCACGAGAGTCTCGGCTCTCGTGCCCTTTTCCTTGTGATCGACGTAGGGGATGACCCCAAGGCCAACCCGGGGGGCGCTCCTCCGGACCACCTAGAAAGGGGGGCGGTATCACAGGGGAGGGCGGACCCGACGGCTCGGCCGACGGCCCGCTCCTTCCTCTCTCACCCACCCCCTCTCTGTAGTTATGGCCAACATTCCCGTCGAAAAAACTCATTCCGGCACGCCCTGGTGGCTCTGGCTCCTCGGCTTGCTCCTCCTCGGCGGCCTCGTCTGGCTCGTCGCGGAGCTGTTCGACAACGAGCCCGACGCTGACGAGATCGCCGGCACCGACGACAACATCGGGGTCATCGATGACTTCGAGATCGAGCCCGGGGCCGACGAGGTCGACGGCGATGTCGACGAGTACGTCACCGTCTCCAACGCAGCCTACGCCGACGACGACGGCCTTTTCGAGACCGACGCCGAACTCGCCGACGGTGCCGGCGGCGCCGACGACGCCGGTGAGCTTGCCGAGGTCACCAGCGCCGACATGGTCCGTGAGGGCGAGCGCGCGATGATGGACGGCGTGACCGTGACCCGCTACGAGCCGGGCACGCGCGTCGACCTCTCGGACGCCCGCGTGCTCGAGGTCGTGGGCGACAGCACGTTCTGGATCGGGACCGGCAACGACCGCCGGACACTCGTCGTCCTGTCCAGCCTCGGCGAGTCCGAGACGGGGGCCGGCGGCACCGACGGCGTCTTCGACGTCGACGAGGGCGACACCGTCTCGATCGACGGCGCCTTCGCCCGCTACCAGGACAGCGACGAGGGCCTCTCTGAGCTCACCGACGCCGATACGGAGGCGCTCCGCCAGCGGAACACGTACATCCGCGTCAACTCCCGCGACGACGTGACGGTCAACGGCTGACGCCGCGGACCCCCCCGCCCCTTCTCAACAGCACCTCTCTTCATATGTCACGCATTGCACTCTCCAACACCGGCGACTGGAAGCTGGAATTCCCCGACGACCAGGACGTCCGCGGCTGGCCCGTCCTCGACAAGAACAACGCCGAGACCGGCCTCCGCGTCGAGGACATGATCGTCGACACCGACCAACGGATGGTCGACGCGGTCATCTTCACCGACGGGACCGAGTACCCGGCCCGCGACCTCTCCATCGGCGACGGCGTGGTCTACGCCACCGCCGACGCCATCGAGGGGACCCGCCGGGCCGGCGACATCGACGGCTACGGTTCGTCCGTCCGCCACGCGGGCCACGACTACTCCGACGACGTCATCGTCGAGTACGACCCCGACTACCGCGGCCACTACGAGACGGCCTACGCCGACGACGACCGCGACTACGACGCGCTCGCGCCGGCCTACCAGTACGGCACGGAGACGGCCTACCACGAAGACTACCGCAACCGCGCGTACGTCGACGCGGAGACCGACCTCCGGAGCAACTACCTCGCGCGCTACCCCGACCGCGACTACGACGCCGACCGGCCGGCCGTTCGCTACGGCTACAACCGTGCCCGCGGCGCCGTCTGATCGGTCGCCCGCCCGGCCACTCCCGACGCCCGCCCGGTCCGACCGCGGCGGGCGTCGTTCGTTTCCGTCCGGCCGGACTCGGCCCGAGGCGGGCGCGGCCAGCTACTTTTTCTTCTTGCCGCCGAGGAGGCCGCCGATCAGCCCGGCGAGGATCCCGTAGAGGAGCGCGCCGATGAACGTCGGCCCGACGCCGTCGGTCGCGAACCCGTCGACGAACTCGGCCGCCAGCCAGAACATCGCGGCGTTGATGACGAGCGTCAGCAGGCCGAGCGTGAGCCACCGCAACGGGGTGGTAAAGAACTTGACCACGGCCCCGATCGTCGCGTTGACCAGGCCGATGACGACCGCGGCGAGGAGCGCCGTGACGAACCCGGTGACGACCACGCCGGGCACGAGGTACGAGACGGCGAGGAGGGCGGCGGCGCTGGCCAGCCAGCGGATCAGGAGCTTCATGGCGGGGAAGGGGGGACGGGCGCCCTACGGGGCGGTGGCCGAGAGGGTTCGGGCGGTCCACCTCAGTCCCTCCGGGGCGCCCCGAGGCGGCCCCGGCAGGCTACGGCCGGCTGAGCCGCCCGTCGGCGCCGCGGCGGTACGGGACCCACGCGAGGGCGAGCTCGACGACGTGCATGTCGGTCTGCCGCGCAGCGATCTCGATCGTCTCGAGCGCTGCGTCCTCGGGCCGCGCCTGGAGGTCGATCTCGTCCATCTCGCGCTGCAGCTCGGCGTCGAGGTCGGCGTAGTCGGCCTTGAGCGCGTCGAGCTTCTCTTCGGCCCGCTTCACGTCCGCCGACTCTTTCGAGGCCCGGCTCGCGGAGCGCGCCGTGACGCCGATCGAACTCAGCGTCGAGCGCGACGACCGGCGCCCGAGAAACGCGCCCAGCAACGTGGTTCCGACGCGGACCACGGTGTCCATCTTCCGCTGGCTGGCCTGCGCGGCCTCCCGGTCGAGGGCCTGCTCGGCCCGGCCCATCCGACCCTCTAGCGTCTTGAGCTTTTTGGCGTAGCGCTCGCGGAGCGTCTCCTTCTGCGCATCGCGGGCCTCCCGCGCCACCTGCCCGATCCGGATGCGGAAGGCGCGCTCGTCCTCGCCCGGCCGGCTCGACAGGTTCGTTTCTGGCGAGCGGAGGAGAACGAGCGGGCGCTCGGCTTGGAGCCAGCGCTTGAGGTCGTCGCCCCAGCGGTCGTAGTTCTTGGCGTCGGTCATCGATTCCGGGACGGCGGCGAACGACGCGCCGTCGGCCGGCATCGCGGTCGTCTCGGGCCGGCCGGGGAGCGCCTCGGCGGAGGCCCAGTCGGGGGCGTCGGCGACCTCGGCCAACAGAACGTGCCGCTCGGTGTGGGCCACCTCGGGCTTTTTGCGGGAGAACGGGACCTCGACGCGGGCGAGGAGCAGCGGCACGTAGACGTCGGCCGGTCCGCCGCCGAGGACCACCTGCGGGACGTCCGAGAGGTCCGGGCGGGCGCCGTCCGGCGCTTCCCGTGGGGCGACCGAGGCGGGATCGGCCGGCTCTGGCGTCGTCGCGGGGAGCGGCTCGGCCTCGGCCGCCTTGAGGGCGGCCATCAGCACGCCGATCTGCTCGCGCGTGAGCGGCCCGGCGAGGTAGCTCATCACCCACCGCGTCGCCATCACGACGGGCGCCGACTCGTGGACGTTGTGGAGCAAAAAGCGCCGCTTGCCGATGCCCGACAAGAGCGCGTCGAGGTCGGACCGGGAGAGGCCCCCCTTCGCGGCGCCCTCCAGCCCGTCGAGCAGCCGCTCTTTGTCCCGCTCCGTCTGGAGCCGGCCGACGAGCCACGTCCCGCAGTTGGCGAGCGCCTTGTAGTCGAGGTCGACCGGGTTCTGCGTCGCCAACACGAGGCCGAGGCCGAACGCGCGGGCCTGTTTGAGGAGCGTGAGGAGGAGCGCCTTCGTGGGCGGACTCGCGCTCGGTGGGAGGTAGCCGAAGATCTCGTCCATGTACAGGATCGCCCGCAGCGAGCCGGTGCCCGACTGCTGGCGCATCCACGCGAGGACCTCACCGAGGAGTCGGGTCACGAAGAACATCCGCTCGGCGTCGTCGAGGTGGGCGATCGAGAGGACCGAGATCTGGGGCTTGCCGGAGTCGCCGTAGAAGAGGCGGTCGGGGTCGAGTGGCGGCCCCTGCGTCCAGGCCGCGAACCCGGGCGAGGCGACGAGTCCGTTGAGCGCCATGGCGAGGCCCTTCCGGTCCCGCTCCGGGAAAAAGTCGTCGACCGACATCACGCCGAGCGTGTCGAACGGCGGCGTGAGGAGAGCCTTGATCAGGTCCTCGACCGCGAGTGTTCGCCCACTCGTCCAGGCGTCCGTCATGACGCGAGACAGGAACACGTGCTCGGCCGAGGTCGGCTCGGCGTCGACCTCGAGGAGCGTGAGGAGGCCGCCGACGGTCGCGTCGACGCGGTCGCGGAAGCCCTCGGTCCCGGCCTCCTCGGCGGGCGGCGCCAGGGAGCCGAGGACCGAGACGGGCAGCCCGGCGTCGGAGCCCGGCGTGTAGATCCGGACGTCGGCGGCGTCGCGGAGGCGCTGGATCCGCTCGGGCGGCTGGCCCCAGTCGGCGAGCCCGCGTGTCCAGAGGTCCGCTGTCTGCGCCGCCAGCTCGGCGGGCGTGACCCCGTCGCGCGTCGCCTCCGACTCGTCGATCCACGGGCGGAAGGCCTCGGGCGCGAGGCTCGGGAACTGGAGCGCGAGGTTGCCCAGGTCGCCCTTCGGGTCGATGGCGATCACCGGGATCCCGTCGAGAGCGGCCTCTTCGAGCAACCCGACGCCGAGGCCGGTCTTGCCGGAGCCCGTCATCCCGACGATGAAGGCGTGCGTGGTGAGGTCGGCGGCGTCGTAGAGGACGGGCGCGGCGGTGACGGTGCCGTCGGCGACCTCGCGGCCGAGGTAGAACACGCCGAGGCCTTCGTACGGGGCGGACATCGCAGGTGGGGGAGGGGGCACCGGAGTCTAGCGCGGCGCGGCGCGACGTCGCCAGGCGGGGGGCCGAACGTATCCTGGCAGTATGCGCCTCTCCCTCGTTCTCGCCGCCCTCGCGCTCACGTCCTGCGCGTCCACCCGGCCCGCATCGGCGACCCTTCAGGGGCTCCCCGCCGACCTTCCCGTTCTCACCCGGGCTGAGTGGGGCGCCGCCGCGCCAGTCGCCGAGATGGTCCCCCACACGCCCACCGTCATCACGGTCCACCACACGGGCACGCCCGCTGACCCGGGCCGCTCGACGGCCGACAAGATCCGCGCGCTCCAGGCCTTCTCCCAGCGCGCCGACACGCTCGGCGACGGCACGCCGAAGGTGGCCTGGGCCGACGTCCCGTACCACTACTACATCGGGACCGACGGGCTCGTCGCCGAGGGCCGTGACGTCCGCTTCGAAGGCGACACGAACACGCGCTACGACCTCACCGGCCACATCCAGGTGGTGGTCGAGGGCAACTTCGAGGAGACCGAGCCGACGCCGGAGCAGCTGGCGTCGCTGGAGGGCCTCGTCGTCGCACTCGCCGGCGAGTGGGACATCCCGGCCGACGCCGTCGCGGGCCACGGCGACCGCGCCGTCGGGCAGACTGTCTGCCCGGGCGAAAACCTGAAGCCGTTTCTCCCGGTCCTCCGCGACGCCGTCGAGGCCGAGTAGGTCGGCCTCGGTCGGTCGCCAGGTGGGCTCAGACCGTCACGGCCTCCTCGACCGAGATGCACGGGACGTCGGCGGAGAGGCCCGTGAGACGCTCGCAGGCTTCCCACAGGCGGCGGCCCGTCGTCGGGTCCTTCGCGCGGTCCGAGATCGTCGCCCGGTCGGGCACCCCCCAGACCTCGCCGAGGCCGCCGGGGCCGACGTAGTCGCCGGGGCGGACGCCGCTGGCGGTCGCGGCCACGAGCGTCGGGAGCGCGCCCTTCCACGTGTCCATGGCGAACGCGGCGTTGAACCCGCGCGCCAGCGCCTCGCCGACCGGGCTCCCGCTCATCTGCGGGCCCTTGAACTGGAGGTTCGTCGCCGTCCAGCCCGGGTGCGCGGCGACGCTCAGCGTGTCGGAGCCTGCCGCGTCGAGCCGCCGCTGGAGCTCGAGGGCGAGGACGAGGTCGGCCAGCTTGCTCTGCCGGTAGACGGCCCACGGGCCGTAGTCGCGCTCGCGCATGAGGTCCTCGAAGTCGATCCGCCCGCCCCGGTGCGCGAGGCTGCTCAGCCAGACCACGCGGCTCCCGGGCGTCTCGCGGACGAGCCCGAGGAGGCACACCGTCACGGCAAAGTGGCCGAGGACGTTCGTCCCGAACTGCATCTCGAAGCCGTCGGCCGTTGTCCGCTTGGGGATCGCCATGACCCCGGCGTTGTTGATCAGGAGGTCGAGCCGGTCGTGCTTGGCCACGTACGCCTCGGTGAACCGGCGGACGCTGTCGAGGTCGGCGAGGTCGAGGCGGAGGATCCCGAGGGAGGCGCCCGGGACAGAGCCGTCGATGTCCTCACGGGCGCGGGCCGCCTTTGTAAGGTCGCGGCAGGCGAGGACGACGTGGGCGCCGCGGTGAGCGAGGGCGCGGGCGGCCTCCAGCCCGATCCCGCTGTTGGCGCCGGTCACGACGGCGACGCGCCCGGTCTGGTCGGGGACGTGGGCGGTGGCCCAGGAGAGGAGGTCGGACATGGCGGAGGGGAGAGGGGCCATCTCCACGCGGAACAGGTGCCCCGCGATCCGGAAGGGGACCCTCTTGCCGCAAGGCGGCGTAAGGTTTACACTGTTAACCTCGTGCAAAGTGCTCCCGCGCTGCGCGCCCTTTCGTCCCCCGCCTCCTCCTCCGATGGACGCCCTTTCCGTCTTCGCCGGCACGCCCGTCTGGGCCGCAGCCCTCGGCGTGCTCCTCGTCCTCTTCGTGCTCGGCTTCACGGGCGCCCCCATTTGGGCGTGGGCCCTCGCCGGGCTCGTCGCGCTCGTCGGCTTCGGCGCCCCGCTGTGGCTCGTCGTCGCGTTCGCCGTCCTGTCGGCCGTGTTCGTCGTCAGGCCGATCCGGCGCGTGCTCTCCAGCGGGGTGATGTCGCTGATGGAGAAGCTCCAGTTCCTCCCGGTCATCTCCGAGACGGAGCAGGAGGCGATCGACGCCGGGACGGTCTGGGTCGAGGGCGAGCTGTTCTCCGGCAAGCCCGACGCGAAGCGGCTCCTGGAGCAGCCCTACGCCGGCCTCACCGACGAGGAGCAGGCGTTCCTCGACGGCCCGGTCGAAGAGCTCTGCCAGATGGTCGACGACTGGGAGGTCTGGCAGCGCCGCGACCTCCCCGAGGCGGTCTGGCAGAAGCTCAAGGACGACAAGTTCTTCGGGCTCATCGTGCCGAAGGCGTACGGCGGCCACGGGTTCAGCCCGTCGCTCAACAGCGCCGTCGTGGCCAAGGCGTCGTCCGTGTCGAGCACGCTCGGCATCACGGTGATGGTGCCCAACTCGCTGGGCCCGGCCGAGCTCCTGAGCCACTTCGGGACGGACGCGCAGAAGGACCACTGGCTGCCCAAGCTGGCGAGCGGTGAGGCCATCCCGTCGTTCGCGCTCACCGAGCCGGGCGCGGGCTCCGACGCCGGCGCCATCTCGTCGCGCGGCGTCGTGTTCGAACGCGACGGCGAGCTCTACCTCAAGCTCAACTGGCGCAAGCGGTACATCACGCTCGCCGCCATCTCCGACGTCCTCGGCCTCGCGTTCAAGCTGGAGGACCCCGACGAGCTGCTCGGCAAGGGGCAGCAGCTGGGCATCACGTGCGCCCTCGTCCCGACCGACACCGAGGGCGTCGTCCTCGGCAAGCGGCACGACCCGCTCGGCGTCCCGTTCTGGAACTGCCCGACCGAGGGCCACGACGTGGTCGTCAAGCTGGAGGACGCGGTGATCGGCGGCCGGGCCGGCTGCGGGCGCGGCTGGCGGATGCTCATGCAGAGCCTCGCGGCCGGCCGTGGCATCTCCCTGCCCGCCTCGGCGACCGCGGGCGTGCAGCAGGCCGCCCGCGTGGCCGGCGCGCACGCGCTCATCCGGAAGCAGTTCGGGCTGAGCATCGGCAAGTTCGAGGGGATCGAGGAGCCGCTCGCGCGGGTCGGCGGCTGGGCCTACACCATGGAGGCCGCCCGGCGCTACACGAACGGCGGCCTCGACCAGGGCGCCGCGCCGGCCGTCGTCACGGCCATGATGAAGTACAACACGACCGAGCTGTTCCGGAAGGCCATCAACGACGCCATGGACATCCTCGGCGGCAACGCGATCTCCCGCGGGCCGCGCAACCCGCTCGCCAGCGCCTACATCGGGCTCCCAGTGAGCATCACGGTCGAGGGCGCCAACATCCTCACGCGGACGCTCATGATCTTCGGGCAGGGGGCCATCCGCTGCCACCCGTACGCGCTCAAGGAGATGCAGGCGCTCATGGCCCGCGACGTCAAGGCGTTCGACGCCGCGTTCTGGCCGCACATCGGGCACGTCGTCCGCAACGCGTTCCGGGCCGTCGGCTTGAGCGTCACGCGTGGCCGCCTCGCCGGCTCGCCCGTCTCGGGCCCGGCCGCGCCGTACTGGCGGAAGATGGCGTGGGCGAGCGCCACGTTCGCCTTCCTCGCCGACGTCGCCATGGGCACGCTCGGCGGCGACCTCAAGCGGAAGGAGAAGCTGACCGGCCGCTTCGCCGACATCTTCTCGTGGATGTACCTCGGCACGGCCGTCCTCCGGCGCTTTGAAGCGGAGGGCCAGCGGAACGAGGACCGCGCCTTCATGGAGTGGTCGATGCAGTACGCCTTCGCCCAGATCCAGGACGCCTTCGACGGCCTCTTCGCCAACATGCGCGTCCCGGGCGCGACGTGGCTCTTCCGGGGCCCGGTCGCGGCGTGGAGCCGCTTCAACCGACTCTCGGCGCTCCCCTCGGATCCGACGGGCCACAAGGTCGCGGCGGCGCTTCAGGTGCCCGGTGAGCAACGCGACCGGATCGCGCCGACCGTCTTCACGTCGCTCGACCCCGAGCACACGCTCGGCCGCTTCGAGCACGCCATGCGCCTGTGCTACGAGGCGGAGGCCGTCGTGAGCAAGATCAAGGGGGCTGTCAAGCGGCGCGAGCTTCCCAAGCAGCACCCGGCGACGCTCATCCCGCAGGCCGTCGAGGCCGGCGTGATCACGCCCGACGAGGCGGACCTTCTCCAACGTGCCGAGGCCGCCCGCAACGACGCCATCCAGGTCGACTCGTTCGACAACGAGGACTACTTCGCGAGTGCCGTCGACCCAGCCGCGGTCACGCCCGACACGTCCGAGGTCGGCGCGGTCACGGTCGAGGGCGACGGGGCCACGGCCGCCGTCGGCTTCGGCGCCGCGGCGACGGCCAATGCGGGGGCCACGACGTGGGTCGGCGCCGTCGAGCCCGAGGACCCCGCAGCCGAGGAGACGACCTAACGACGGCGGACCGCGGGCGCCGGGCCGCGGTCTGAGCACGGCTCCCGCCGGCTGCGTCGACCTTCGGTTGACGGCGCACGTCGCCAGCGGGAGCCGTAGGCACGCCCGGCGAGTAGACAGCGGGCGTTTCATTCTGCGGCCCGCGGTTCGCCGTTCGTGGTCCATTCCCCTCGTGCCTTACCTCGACCACGCTGCCACGACCCCGCTCCGCGAGGACGCCCTCGCGGCGATGATGCCGTTTATGCGGGAGACGTACGGCAACCCGTCGTCGCTCCACGGGCCAGGGCGGAGGGCCCGCGTGGCGGTCGATCGCGCACGGGAGCGCGTCGCGGCCGTGATCGGGGCGGAGCCGGGCGAGATCGTGTTCACGAGCGGGGGGACGGAGGCGGACAACGCCGCGCTCCGGGGTACGCTCACCGGCGCGGCGGTGCGGGAGACCGGCCGGCCCGGCCTCGTGACGTCGGCGGTCGAGCACGAGGCCGTACTCCATACGGCGGAGGCGTTGGCGGCCGAAGGGCATCCCGTCGTGATCCTCCCATGCGACGCCACGGGACGGCTCGACCCCGCCCGCCTCGATGGCGCGTTGGGGGAGGAGACCGGCCTCGTCTCGGCGATGCTCGTCAACAACGAGGTCGGGACGGTCAACCCGGTCCGCGAGATCGCCGACGTGGCGCACGCAGCCGGCGCGCTCGTCCACACCGACGCCGTGCAGGCAGCGGGGCTCCTCGCGCTCGACGTCGACGCGCTCGGCGTGGACCTCCTGTCGTTGTCGTCGCACAAGG
>JAAXJP010000466.1:2097-4027 GCA_012269805.1 Rubrivirga sp. | reverse complement strand
AGCCGCCGCCGCCCCAGCCGCCGGGGATCACGATGACGCCCGGCCCGCTCCGCCGACGGCGGCGGCCGCCCGACGACCCCGAGCCTGGCGGGCTCTTGTGGCGCGACGACAGCACGACGAGGACCACGAACAGGACGAACAGGCAGCACAGGACCGACCCGATCGCGCTCTCGCCCCCACCGACGGGCCCGGCCGACGGGGGCTCGAACTGGCCCGTGAGCGCGGCGATGATCCCGTCCGTCGCCCCGTCGATGCCGGCGTAGAAGGCCCCCTCGCGGAAGCGCGGCACGAGGACCTGCCGGATGATCGTGCCCGCCGTCGCGTCGGTCAGCGCGCCCTCGGCGCCGTAGCCCGTCGCGATAAAGACCTCGCGGTCCTCCGTCGCCACGAGCAGCACGACGCCGTCGTTCACGTCGGCCCGGCCGACGCCCCACTCCCGGAGGATCTCCGTGGCGTAGTCGACCGGCGCCACGCCGTCGGTCGTGGGCACGAGGACGACGGCGATCTGGGAGCCCGTCGAGTCGGCGAACGCGACGAGCTTCTCCTCGAGCGCGCGCGCCTCGCCCGGCCCGAGCGTCCCTGTGAAGTCGTTGACGAGCCGGGGCGGGCTCGGCCGCTCCGGGATGTCGTAGCGCGACGCGTAGGGCTGGCCGCCCTGGGCCGCCGCGCTGGCGACGGTCACCAGGACGGCGAGGACGAGGGCGAAACGAGAGAGGGCGAGCACAGGCGCCTCGAGGCCGAGGCCGGGGGGGTCAGCGGAACGCGACGGGCCGATCAGTCGAAGGAGATCTCAGGCGCCTGGTCGGTGCCCTCGGCGGCCTCGAACTGCTCGCGCCGGTCGACGCCCGCGACGCCGGCGACGAGGTTGGCCGGGAACGTCCGGATGCGAGCGTTGAGGTCGGTCGCCGCCCGGTTGTAGTCGCGGCGGGCCGTGGCGATCCGGTTCTCGTTGCCCTCGATCTGGTCCTGGAGCCGGAGGAAGCCCTCGTTGGCCTGGAGCGTCGGGTACGACTCGGAGACGGCCAAGAGCCGTCCGAGCGACGAGCCCAGCGCGGACTGCGCCGCCTGGTACTGCGCGAGCGCCTCGGGATCGTCGAGGTCGTCGGCCGAGATCTGGATGCTGGTGGCCCGGCTCCGCGCCTCGATCACGTTCTGGAGCGTCTCGCTCTCGAAGTCGGCCTGGCCCTGGACCGTCGAGACGACCTGCTGGACGAGGTCGGCCCGCCGCTGGTACTGGTTCTCGACCTCGGACCAGGCGCCGGTCACCTGTTCGTCTTGGGTCCGGAGGCTGTTGAAGGTGCTGCACCCCGCGCAGCCGGCGAAGCCGACGAGCAGGACGAGGACGAGAAGGACGATGGCACCGGTGCTTCGCATGGGGGTGAGGCCAGGAGGGGTCGGGAGGAGGGGTATCATACGTCGCCCCCCACGAAAGGATGCCCGCCGGCCCACGATGGACCTGATGCCCTCCCTCGACGCCGTCCACGTGGTCGGCGACCGCGTGCTCATCCGGCCGAGCGACGACGCCGACCGGTCGTCGGGCGGGCTGTACCTGCCGGCCGGCGTCAAGTCGAAGGAGACGGTCCAGACCGGGCGCGTCGTCCGCGTCGGGCCGGGCCACGCCGTCCCGAACCCCGACTATTCGGCCTCGGAGGCGTGGACGGGCGAGGACTCGCCGGTCCGCTACCTCCCGCTCCAGGCACGCGTCGGCGACCTCGCCCTGTTCCTACGGAAGGAGGCCGTCGAGGTCGAGTACGGCGGGGAGGCGTACCTCATCGTCCCGCACGGGGCGATCCTCGCGCTCGTCCGCCCGCAGCACCCGGAGGACGAGGGGTACCACTAGCCCCGGGGGGGCGCCGGGGCGGGGGGGGGGGCCCGCGCCACGGGGGGGGGGGGGGGGGGGGGCGCGGGGGGGGGGGGGCTGTGGGGCCCG
>JAAXJP010000466.1:0-2087 GCA_012269805.1 Rubrivirga sp. | reverse complement strand
CCGGCGGCGCGGGTCACCTCCTCCCCCCGCCGGGGGCGCGCCTCGCGCTCGGCCGCCCGCCCCCCCGGGAGCCCGTGGGGGACCCCACGCCCCGCCGCGGCGCCGCGGCGGACGGAGCGACACGTCCATCGGGTGGGCACGGGGTTCGGACCTTTCGGGCGCATGGAATGAGCGCACCTTTCGGCCCACTCACTCCTCGGACCCGCATGCGCCTCGCCGCCCTCTCCCTCGTCGCCGCCCGCTCCCTCCCCGCCCTCGGACAGTCCGCGCCGGACGGCCCCAACGCGTGGGACCAGACCGCGACGGGCGTCCGGCTGCTCGGCGGCGCGGCGACGTTCACGCGGTTCGACTCGAACACCTCGGCCTCGCTGGCCCCCCGCGTCGGCCGGTTCGTGGCGGACGGGCTGGCCGTCAGCGCGGCCCTCCAGCTGGCCTACACCCGGTCCGAGTTGGCGACGGCGGGCACGTTCTCGTCCACCCGCGTCGGCGTCGGCCCCACGGTGACGTACTACGTCGGCGGCGGCGCGACGGCCCGGCCGTTCGTCGAGGCGGACCTCCTGCTGTCGTACGCGCGGCAGACCAGCGACGTCGGAGACGCCCTCGGCCAAGGCCCCTCTTGGGACGCCTCCGTCGGCGGCGGGCTGGCAGCCGGCGTCGATCTCCCGATCGCCCGAAACGTCGCCCTTCGGGGGCAGGCGTTCTACCGAGCCCAAGACTTCTCCTTCGACGACGAGTTGACGTACTACGGCCTCTCGGCCGGCTTCACGACGTTCATCTACTAGCGGCTCCGGCCGCCCCAGCCGCCCCACTGAGGCGCCGAGGCGGACGGGGTCAGCGGAGCCGCGCCGCCATCGCCTCGGCCGGGTGGAGCGCTCGCCGCCCCGTCGTGTGCTCGATCTGCTCGCGGCAGCTCGTCCCGGCCGCGATCACGACGGCCCCGGGCGCCGCGCGGACGGCCGGCGCCAGCCGGTCCTCGGCGATCGCCAGCGACACGCCGTAGTGCTCGGCCTCGTAGCCGAACGAGCCGGCCACGCCGCAGCACCCGGCGCCAGTCTCGGTCACGCGCAGCCCGGCCGCCCCGAGGCACGCGTGGCTGGCCGACATTCTCGAGAGCGCCTTCTGGTGGCAGTGGCCGTGGACGAGCGCGTCCTCGGGCGCGTCCTGCCAGTCGGCGGCGGCGAGGCGGTCGGCGTGGGCCTCGCACCACTCTTCGAACGTGACGGCCGCCGCGGCGACGGCCTTCGCGTCCTCCGTCCGGACGAGGCGCGGGACCTCGTCGCGGAGCGTGAGGATGCACGACGGCTCCAGGCCGACGATCGCGACGCCCTCGCGAGCGAGGGGCGCGTACGTCTCGACGAGCCGGCGCGCGAGCCGCTCGGCGTGCGGGACGAACCCCTTCGAGAGGTACGTCCGCCCGCAGCAGCGGTACGGCGGGACCTCGACGCGCGCGCCGGCCGCCGCCAGCACCGTCAGCGCCGCGCGCGGGATCGTCGGCTCCTGGAAGCGCCCGAACGTGTCGACGTAGAGCGCCACGCGCGGCCCGTCGGGGGGGCCCGTCTGACTGCGTCGACCTGACGGTTCGACACCGAGGCGGGCGGCCTCGGCGTCCTTGAACGGCCTGGTGGCGAACGTCGGGAGGCCGCGCTCCGTCGCGACGCCGAGCGCTGCGAGCCGGCCGCGGACCAGCCCGCTCCGGTTGACGCGGTTCGCGACGGCGGCGAGGGGCCCGGCCACGCGCTTCGCCACGACCGGGATGTGGGCGAACAGCCGAGCCCGCAATGACGGCGCCTCTTCCTTGTACTTCTGCTCCAGCCACGCGGTCTTCAGCGCCGCCATATCGACCGACGCGGGGCACTCGGCCTTGCAGGCCTTGCACGAGACACAGAGGTCGAGGGCCTCCCCCACCTCGGGCGCCGTGAGCGACGAGAGCCCGCCCGAGAACGCCTCGCGGAGCGCGTTGGCCCGGCCGCGCGTCGAGTCCTTCTCCTCGCGCGTGGCCATGAACGGCGGGCACATCGTCCCGACGTCGGTCTTGCGGCAGACGCCCTGCCCGTTGCACGCCTCGACGGCCTCGACGAACCCGACGT
>JAAXJP010000749.1 GCA_012269805.1 Rubrivirga sp. | reverse complement strand
CCCATGAACATCACCGACCTCGCGATCTCGAACCGGACGGCCGTCGTCGTCCTCATGCTCGCGCTGACGATCGGCGGGCTCGTGTCGTACGTGGCCCTCCCCAAGGAGAGCCAGCCGCAGATCGAGTTCGCTACGATCGTCGTCACGACGGTCTACCCGGGCGCGAGCCCCGACGACGTCGAGTCGATCATCACGCAGGAGATCGAGCGGGAGGTGGCGACCATCACCGGCCTCGACGAGCTGCGGAGCACGTCTACGGAGGGCGTCTCGACGGTCATCGCCGAGTTCCTGCCCGACAAGGACATCGACGAGGCCAGCCGCGAGGTCCGCGAGGCGGTCGACGTGGCGAAGGTCGAGTTCCCGACCGACGTCGAGGAGCCGATCGTGAGCGACATCGACTTTGCCGACTTCCCGATCGTCACGGTCAACCTCCTCACCGAGGGCTCGCTGACGCAGCTCCGCAGCACGGCCGAAGACCTCCAGGACGAGATCGAGGGCGTGCCCGGCGTGTCCGGCGTCGACCTCCTCGGCGGGCTCGAGCGCGAGGTCCAGGTCGACGTGGACCTCGCGGCGCTCCAGGGCGCCGGGCTCTCGATCAACGACGTCGTGGCGGCCGTCCAGACCGAGAACACGAACATCCCGGGCGGCTCGGTCGACGTCGGGCCGGAGAACTACCTCGTCCGCATCAACGGCGAGTTCGACCGGCCCGAGGAGATCCTCGACCTCGTCGTGGCCTCGCCGGGCGGCGTGCCCGTCTACGTCCGCGACGTCGCCGACGTGACGTTCGGGTACAAGGACCGGGCCAGCTACGCCCGCCTCGAGGTGGTCCAGCGCGAGAACGAGGACGGCGAGTTCGTCCCGGTGGACGACGTCGAGAACCTCCAGGTCATCCGGCTCAACGTCAAGAAGGCCACGGGCGAGAACATCATCGAGGTCGTCGACGGCGTCGAGGAGGCGATCGGTGAGTTCGCGTTCCCGTCGGGGACGAGCTACGTCCTCACGGGCGACCAGTCGGAGAGCGTCGAGATCCTCGTCAAGGACCTCGAGAACAACATCATCGCGGGCATCCTCTTCGTGATCGCGGTGCTCCTGTTCTTCCTCGGCGTGAGGAACGCGGCGCTGGTGGGCCTCGCGATCCCGCTGTCGATGTTCGTCAGCTTCCTGGTCTTCTCGGTGATGGGCCAGACGCTCAACTTCATCATCCTGTTTTCGCTGATCATCGCGCTGGGGATGCTGGTCGACAACGCGGTCGTCATCATCGAGAACATCTACCGGTTCCGGGAGGAGGGCTACTCGAAGTGGGAGGCCGCGCGGAAGGGGACGTCGGAGGTGGCCCTCGCCGTTGCGGCCTCGACGGCGACGACGGTCGCGGCCTTCGCCCCGATGCTCCTCTGGCCGGGCATCATCGGCAAGTTCATGAGCTACATGCCGATGACGCTCATCGTGACGCTGACGTCGTCGCTGTTCGTGGCGCTCGTGATCAACCCGGTCGTGGCCGGCTTCTTCGTCAAGACCGACGCCGAGATCCGGGAGGAGGAGGCCGCCAAGGCGACCCGCCGGCCCAGCAAGCGCGGGCGGCGGGTCGGCCTCGGGCTCGTGGCCTTCACGGCGCTCGTCGTCGGCATCGCCAACTGGAAGACGCTGATTTTCCTGGCGGTCGCGGTCCCGGCCCTCGTCCTGCTCTACCGGAACGCGCTCAAGCCGGCCCACCAGCGCTTCGCCCGCGTCACGGTCCCGCGCATGACGGAGGCCTACCGGGGCTTCCTCCGGTGGATGCTCCAGCGCGACTACGCCGTCCGCCGCGGGCTCCTCCGCAACACGTTCGCGCTGGGCGCCTTTACGGGCGGCTTCCTGCTCCTGATCGCGGGCGCGGCGCTCAACGCGGCCGCGGCCCCGGCCGGGTTCCTCCTGATCGTCCCGGGCGGGATCGCGCTGCTCGTCGGCGTCCTCGCCATCGTGTTCCACAGCCTCGAGACGGCCTACCTCGGCGGGCGCGCGAGCGTCAAGGCCGGGCTGGTCTTCGGCGCCGTCGTCGCCGTGCTGGCCGTGCTCCTGACGCTCGCCGGGCGGATCGACCTGTCGAGCGTTCAGGGGATCGAGGTCCTGATCGGCATGTTCCTGCTGCCGGCACTGATCATCGGGTTCGGCGGCCTCGGCGTGCTGTTCGGGCCGGGCGGGCGGCGCGAGCGGAAGCAGAAGCTCACGTCGTTCGGGACGCCGTACGTCGTCCTCACCGACAACCGCGCGCGGCTCCTGACGGCCACGCTCGGCGTGCTCGTCGGCGTGATCGCCCTGTTCTTCGTGGCCCCGACCGGCGTCGAGTTCTTCCCGACGACGGACCCGAACATGATCCAGATCACGGCTGAGGCCCCGATCGGGACCAACATCGAGCGCTCGAACGAGGTCTCGGAGGAGGTCTTCAGCCGCGTCCAGGGCCTCATCGACGAGGACGCCGCGACGGCCGCCAACACGCGCGACGTGGCCACGTCGGTCGGCGTCGGCGGCGACGCCATGTTCGGCGGCGGCTCGGCCAGCGCCGAGCGGTCGTCGGTCACGCTCAACATGGTCGACTACGAGCAACGGGCCGAGCCGTCGTCGGAGACGCTCCGCCGGATCCGCGCGGCGCTGACGGGCCTGCCGGGCGTCGACCTCCAGGTCGAGCAGGACCAGAACGGCCCGCCGACGGGCGCCGCGGTCAACATCGAGGTCTCGGGCCCCGAGTTCGAAGGGATCCAGGACCTCGCCAACGACCTCAAGGCCCAGCTCGAGGCGGGCGTCGAGGCGGGCCGGATCGAGGGGCTCGTCGACATCCGCGACAACCTCAACTCGGGCCGGCCGGAGTACCGCGTCGAGATCGACCGCGAGCGCGCGGCGGCGTTCGGGCTGAGCACGCAGCAGGTGGCCCTCGCCGTCCGCGGCGCCGTCAACGGCGTCGAGGCCAGCCAGTGGCGCGACGGGAAGGACGAGTACGACATCACGGTCCGCCTCCGCGAGGCGGACCGCGAGTCGCTCCAGGAGCTCGAGTCGCTGACGGTCCTCAACGAGGGCGTCCAGATCCCGGTCGTGTCGGTCGCCGAGATCGTGCCGGCCTCCGGGCTCGGCAGCGTCACGCGCCTCGACCAGGAGCGCGTCGTGACCGTCCTCGGCGACGCCGCGCCGGGCGCCAACGCGAACGCCGTGCTCGCCCAGGTCCAGGCCGAGCTGGCCCCGACGCTGGAGGACATCCCGCCGGGCTACGCCGTGGCCTACACGGGCGCCAACGAGGAGCAGAACGAGAGCTTCGGGTTCCTCACCACGGCGCTCCTGATGGGCCTCGCGCTCATCACGATCATCCTCATCGCCCAGTTCAACTCGATCAAGAACCCGCTCATCATCATGGTCGCCGTCGGGCTCTCGCTCATCGGCGTGATGCTGGGCCTGATCCTGACGCGGACGCCGTTCGGTCTGATGACGTTCGTCGGGCTGATCTCCCTCGCGGGCATCGTCGTGAACAACGCGATCGTCCTCGTCGACTACATCGAGCAGCTCCGCGACCGCGGCGAGGACAAGCAGGAGGCCATCATCGACGGCGGCTCGACGCGCCTCCGCCCGGTCCTCCTGACGGCGTTCACGACGGTCATCGGGCTCATCCCGCTCACGTTCGGCATCAACATCGACTTCGTCGGGCTCATGACGGACCTCGACCCGTCGTTCTCGATTGGCTCGGAGAACACGCAGTTCTGGGGCCCGATGGGCACGGCGATCATCTCGGGCCTAACGTTCGCGACGTTCCTCACGCTGGTGATCGTGCCGGTCATGTACTCGGCGTTCGACAGCGTGGCGGCCCGGGTCGCGTCGGCCCGCCAGCCCGACGACGCGCCGGAGCCGAACGCCCGCCCGAGCACGCCGCTGGCCGGGGACGGCTCCTCTAGCGGCGAGCTCGTCCCGACCCCGGTCCCGGCCACCTAGCCCCGCCCGCCTCGACGCCGCGGCGGGCGCCCCGGACTCACGCACCCGTAGGGGCGCAGGACGGCCGACACACCACCACTCTAGACGG
>JAAXJP010000133.1 GCA_012269805.1 Rubrivirga sp. | reverse complement strand
CCACCCACGTATAACATAAAAGGACAGGACGGTGACGTAATCTTGGGTAAGTTTTATGAGCAAGAATTAACAAAAGTAATCATTTCGTGATGGATTCGTTTACAATTGAATTGGTCTCGAATGCTTCATTCAATTGCTTTCCAGACAACACTTTGAGTAGTTTTTCAAATTTTCTTCCAGAGCAAATAAATTTGGATGGACAATGGGAGGTTGCAATATCCGAGTTGTCTTACCCTTCAATGTACCAAAATATTACTTTGGGTAAATTTTTTTACACTGAAATCAGTAAAGAAGCCACGGAGCCACCAGAACCATATACAATCAAACCCGGTCTTTATACATCTATTTCTGAAATTATCAACGCAATGAACAACTTAATTAGTGACAGAATGAAACGTAACGAAAAATATATCACAGCTCACGTAGATAAAATAACACAGCAAGTAAACATTAGTCTACGGAAAGACATTTCAAGTCTGGTGTTTTGTAGTAATGACCTAACTCATATATTTGGAGTTGAATCATTAGAACCAGATTCAGGTCTTTTGATGTATGGTATCGGTCCTCATAAAAACCAACTGGCCTACGACATTGTGAGAATTCACTCACTTATGATTTACTCTGACTTGGTTGAGTACAATATTATTGGTGATACAAAAGCTCCTCTATTGCGTTGCATTCCATTTATTTCCAAGATTGAAAACGGTGACGTCATCACAACGGGACAATACATGAACTACCAGACTTTTTCCAATTTACAATTTAAGCGATTGCTCAAAAACACTTTTCATAGCATTAAAATTGAGCTGAGAGATTCCACTGGAGAAAAAATTCCGTTTGTTTCTGTCGGAATTACTAGAGTTACACTTATGTTCAGAAAAATTTCGAATAATCATTTTTAAGATAAACAAGTTACAAGATGGTTGCACAGGATCAATTACCTTATTTTCGCGGACATGCGCGTCAACGAGGACGTGGATTTGGCGCTTTGGCACAAACAATTGGGAGAACCGCAATTCCATTTATTCGCAGATATGTCGTCCCAGCCGCAAAACGTGTTGGAGCAGACTTGATTTCTGCTGCTGCTCCTGATATTGGGGATCTATTGACTGGAAAAAAGAAGGTCAAAGCATTTGCTAAAGACGTTGGAGTTAAAACTTTAAGAAAACAAATAGGTGCAGGAAAGAAAAAACGCCGCATTTCTACGAAAAACACTTCAAAAAGCAGTCGCCGTCGTCGTCGCACAAGAAAAGACATTTTTCATAAACTAAAATGAACAATCGAACTACTCAGGATAGTAACTTCCGATATGGGCATTTTACGAACTCTTGTTTGGAGATTTTCGATAATGTCCCAGTTTTGGAACCAATTATTTCTTCTCATATTCAAGAAGTCTATCCAACCACTTCTTTGGATGAAAGTAGCATCGAGTTTGAATATGAAACTGATCGGAACGTGTTTATTGACATGAGAGACACTCATTTGCTAATCAAGTTAAAGGCACATAAAAACCGATTCTTTGATGACTATGCGGAAAAAGACGAGCACAAAGATGGAGGAGATGGAGTCCTAGATGAGACTACTACAGCTGCAGATTACTCTTATTATACCCATGTTAATAACTTGTTGCATTCTCTCTTTTCAAATGTTGAAGTTTATCTGAACAATTATCAAGTTTATAATTCTAACGGTCTTTATGCTCATAAAGCTCAAATTTCGAACGAATTCAATGCATCTACAACTAGTAATGTTGGTATTTTAAAATGTCACGGTTACTCCTATGAACAAAAACCAGGCAATCATTCTGATGAAGTTTTTAAAGAGAGAAGCAAGAATATTGCGGATGATCAGGTAGTGACTCTGTATGGACGGTTGGCAATTGACTTTTTCCAATGTGAGAAAATGTTAATGCCGGGAACAAGAATTAGGTTGAAGCTAATTCGCTCACGTCCCAATTTCTACATGTTGTCTGCGAACCCTAATGTAAGCTTGAAAATTCAAGATTGTTCACTATTCACAAGAAGGGTAGCATTGAATGAAAATTATTTTCAAATTCTGAAAATGCAGTTGTCAAACATGCCTGCATCCTACAACTTTATGGAAACAATTGCTAGGACATTTATTATTCCCTCCAGACAAAATCTCTTCATTCAGGAAAATGTATTTAATAATGCACCGATTCGGAGGATTGCTATCGCCATGAACACAAACAGTAATTTTACTGGATCTTATCCTGGCAATCCATTTCACTACCAGAAATTTGACCTCCGTGAGTTAAGAATTATTCGAGGAGGGAGAGCAGTTGTGCATCTTAATACAGAGGACGACTGTCGTCCATATGTAACAACTATGAAAGCAATGAGTTTTAATGAAGAATTTCCTTCAATTCCTGTTGAAGATTTTAATGATCACTATATTCTTGTATTCGACCTGACATCTTTGCAAGATTGTACTGAATTTATCCATTACCCAGAACTTACAGGAGAAAGCCTTAGAGTTGAAATGTTCTTCAAGACACAATTGCCGAGCGTAACAGAAGTGATCATTCTGGGAGAACGAATTTCTACTGTAAGAATTGATGAGCATGGAGCAGTAGCCAAAAACACTTAGGTTAGTTTTCATTTTTACAATATTCACTCTATATATCGGTTACACATGTCAGGACACATTTTTAAACCAATAGTTTTTGTAATTTTGGCGCTTTCGGGACTTTATTTGACAATTTTCTTCCTTTGTCCAAATTCTGATAAAGTATCAGTTAATTTTGAACAAACATCTACGCCCAGCAGAGAATTTGATAAAAACAACTGTTGCATAATAGTAAAAAATTATTGGGAAATAGACTGTTCAGAAGTATATAGAGATTCTTGCTTCAATAATTCAGTTTGTTTAATAATTGGAGGAATAAAATCTTGTGAACAGGGATGAATTTATCTTTTAGTAACACCAGTTCTTTGATAATCTTAATATTATCCTTTATATTAACAATAGCCACACTTTCTATTTTACCTGAAACTGTTAATGAGCAAATTTTGTCTATTTTAGCGGAATTTTTGAACGAGTTGGTCAAAAAGCTAAATGGACAGTGTTTCACTGAAACAAATTATTGAACGAATCCCAGAACTCTGTTACAAATATGTCGGATCTTTCCCCTGTGATAAAATTCCAAATTTACCAACTTATTCCTTTGCTATTATAAACAATCAACCAAGTGGATTTGCTGGTGAACATTGGATAATGGTTGCAAGAACGATGGACAACTTCTACTATGCAGATTCGCTAGGAGAAAAATACAAATTTTTGGAGAGAAAATATCGACCTATGATTTCCAGTAAACTGCAAAAGATTGAGAACTTGTTAGGTTTTTACACAATCTATGCAGCATATGAACTTTTTAAATTTAATATAACTCAAATAAATTATTTTAAAGATGTGCTTGTGCTTAATTTTATTAGTAACTATATGTAAAATGTCAAATATTCCAGGACGGTAACAAGGAAAACAGTCGCGACTAACAAATATTTCAAATTTTCAATTAAACAAGGTTTTCCTTGATATTGTCATGGATTGTTTGACTACTATGTGCAGTAAAGATAATGTTTTGTATGCGCTTTATATTCTTCTTTGTTTGTAATTTTTATACTCTTTTGTATGTAAATTTAATACTCATTTGCATGTAAACTTTATACTCTTTTGTATTTGTACTCTTTCTTAATTCAATTTTTTTTTTCATTTTAATGGTTTTCAATAAACCGCGCGGCGGATAATTAAACACGGCGGATAATTAACACGGCGGCGGCGAGCGAGCGGACGCGGCGGATAATTATAGGGGGCCAATCCAAACCAAAACAGGAACAAATTTATGCAAAAATAAAAATTTTAAAATTTTCCATATTTGGGACCACTCTACTTAAATTGATAAAATTTTTGAAAAATTTGTGGAATTTTTGTTATTTGCACTAATTTGACTTAAAACATGAGATTTGGAGAGTTGGATTTTCTTTTACATGTTTTCGAGTGACACTATTTGTGTATAAATGTCA
>JAAXJP010000594.1 GCA_012269805.1 Rubrivirga sp. | reverse complement strand
GGGGCGTTCTCTGCGCCCCTCTCCCCCGCCCCGATGCCCGTCCCGTCGCGCCCGCGGCTCCGCGCCGCCCTCCTCGCCGTCGCCGTCCTCCCGCTGACCGCCGCCGGCTGCGCGACGGCCCAGGCGCCATCCGCCGCCCCACCCTCGGACCCGCCCGAGACCGGCCGCGTGGCCGCCATCGACGCCGGCGAACCGTTCCGCCTCGCGCTGGGTGCGACGCACCGCGAGGGCGACCACACGGTCACGTTCGTGGAGGTCGTCGAGGACAGCCGGTGCCCGGAAGGCACGGACTGCGTCTGGGCTGGTCGCGCGCAGATCCGCGTCGAGGTCGACGGCGAGCCGTTCGTGCTGACGGTCCCCCATGCCCAGATGCGTGACGACGAGTCGCAGATGATCGAGTGGGGGGAGATCCAGGTCGTCGTGACCGGCCTCGAGCCGTACCCTGGGACCGCCGCCGCGGAGGACGGCGCGCCGGTCGAGGCCGTCCTCATCACGCGCCCGTCGAACGTCTAGCCCCGCCCGCCTCGGCACCGAGGCGGGGCGAGCCGCGGCGTCAGTCGCCCGACTGTGCGGCCCGGAGGATCGGCAGGCCCAATGCCTCGGCCGCGGGCGGCTCCCGGTTGGCGAGGACGACCACGCTCCACCCGCTCGGCGCGTCCCACTCCCACACGGCGTTGATCCCTGGCGCCCCGCCCGCGATGCCGACCGACGGCTCGACCGGCCCCTCCGAGGGCTCGAAGCGGTTGAACAGAAGGCCCAGCGCCTCGGGGCCGAGCAAGCGACCGTCCGACAGCGCGTTCTGAAAGCGGAGGAGGTCCCTCGCCGTGGCGTAGCCGCCGCCCGCGGCCGAGGGCGCCTTCGCCGTCGGCGACGGCCGGTCGTAGCCCGCGCCCCGGTACGGCGCCGCGTGCCCGGGAGCGCCGTGCCGGGCCGTCCGGGCGTCGGTCATCCCGGCCGGCCGCGCCACGTGCTCCCAGACGTAGTCGGCGTAGCGCTGGCCCGAGGCGGCCTCGACGACGCCGCCCAGCACCTCGTAGCCCGCGTTGCTGTACTGCTCGCGCGCGCCGGGCTCGGCGCCGAGCGGCATCGTGCGGACGAGGTCGAGAAAGTCGTCGATCTCCACCACCTCGGCCTCGCGGCCGACGAAGTCGGGGTGGTCCCAGTAGTGGCCCCACCCCGAGCGGTGCTGGAGCAGGTGACGGACCGTCACGGCGCCGGCCACGTCGGGGGCAAAACCGTCGAGGTACGTACCGATGGGGGCGTCGAGGTCTACGAGCCGGCGCTCGGCGAGTTGGAGGATCGCGACGGCCGTCAGTTCCTTGTTGATCGAGCCGATGTTGAACCGGGTGTCGAGCGCGACGCGCTCGCCGCGCTCCCGGTCGGCCCAGCCGTAGGCGCGCTCCTCGACGACCTCGCCGTCGCGCGCCACGAGCACGACGCCCGAGAACCGCCCGTCCTCGGCCTCCGCGGCGACGTGGTCGAGCGCCGCGCCGAGGTCGCCGAAGTCGGGGCCCGCCGGGCCCACCTCGACATCCAGCCCGGCGATCCGGTGCGGCGCGGCGTCCTCCAACCGGAGCGACACGCGGACCTCACCGTCGGGCGTCTCGATCGCGACCGCCCCAGCCGTCTCGCTCTCGAGCAGAACGCCGACCACCTCGCGGCCGCCGACCTCGTCCGCCAGCCGGCCGAGGCCGGCCACGAGCGCGCCCTCCCCCGCCTCGTCCACGAAGCGCGGGGCGACGTGCTCGATGACGAACGCGCGGCGGGCCTCGGCGCCGGGGTCGCACAGCAGGGCGAGGAGGGCACGGAAGCGGTCGCCGATGGGCGCGTCCGGCAGGCGGGGCTCAGGGCACGCCGCCTGGGCCTCACCGCGGACGAAGTCACCGCTGAGCCCGTCGATCCGCCCGTCGTCGTCAAAGCCGACCTCCAGGGCGTACGTCCGGCCGTCGGCGAGGTCCGACAGCAGCTCCACTCGCCCCTCCCCCCGATGGACGACGGCGCGTGACGGCACAAGCGCCTGCCCTCCCACCTCGTCACGGACGGCCTCGAAGAAGGCCACCACGGCGTCGGCGCTGCGCTGGAACGCGTCGTCGAGGTACGCCGCGACGTAGTCTCGGGCGGCGGCCTCGGTGCCGGCGGCGTAGGCGCCGAAGAACGCGAGCGCCGCCTCGCCCTCCGGACGGCTGCCGAGCTGGGCGAGCGCGACCGCCTCCCCCCGCTCCGGCGCGAACGGCGGCGGCTCGCCGCCGAAGAGGATCTGCGCGAGCGCCCCGCTCACGTCGAAGGCCTCCACGGCCCGGGAGTTGGAGAGCACGATGAGCACCGCGTCGTCGTCCACGAACCGGAGGACGTCGGCGGAGGAGCCGGCGTCGCCGCCGTTGTGAGTCACGAGGGTTCCGCTCGGCGCGGGGAAGAGCGCCCAGCCGTACCCGTAGTGCGAGCCGGAGCCCTCGCCCTCGTCGGTGTGGGGCGTGACCGAGAGCCGCCGGGCCTCGTCCGAGAGCAGGTCGCCCGCCTCGAGCGCCTCGTGGAAGCGGAGCAGGTCGTCGGCGGTGGAGAGCAGGCCACCGTTGCCGCGGAGGTTCCAGTACGGGCCGTCGGCGGCCCAGGGGCGGTCGGACGGGAGGCCGAGGTCGCGGTCGCCGTCGTACCCACGGGCCACAGGGACGCTCGCGGGCAGCCGGTAGCCGGTCCGCTCCATCCCCACACTGCGCAGCAGATCCTGGAGCGCGGCGTCGTACGTCTGCCCGGTGACGGTCTCGACAACGGCCGCCAGCAGCGCGAAGCCGACGTTCGAGTACGCGTAGCCCGCGCCGGGCGCACGGTCGAGCGGCGTCGCGAACGCCCGGCGGACGTAGGCCTCGCGGCCGATGGCCTCGTCGTCGCTGCCGATGGCGTCGGGGAGGCCAGCCGTGTGGGTAAGGAGGTGATGGAGCGTGATGGCGGCCTTGTCGGCGGGCACGCCGTCGAGGTAGTCCGAGAGCGGGGCGGCGACGTCGAGGAGGCCACGGTCCTGGAGCGACAGGACGAGCGTGGCGGTCAGGGGCTTCGTCACGCTCCCGATCTGGATCGCCGTCGCGGGCGTGTTGGGGGTCGAGCGGGCGCGGTCGGCAGAGCCGTAGCCCTTCCGGAGGACGACGACGCCGTCTCTTCCCGCGACGACGGCGCCTGAGAATCCGGCGTCGGTGAGGTAGGCGTCGAGCGCCGCGCCCACCTCCCCGCTGACGGTGCCGGAGGGCTGGGCGCAAGCGGTGGCCGCGAAGACGAGGGAGAGCAGGAGGCGTCGCATGAGCAATCGGGAGGCGTCGGTTCCACGTTCGCGAGTCCGCCCCGTCGAGATGTTCGGTCAGTGTCGGATCCGTGTTAGGGATGTAAAACCTGTCGCTCAGAGACCGCCGCCAGGCCGCCGCCGTCGATCTTGCGAGCATGCGCAGCCCCATCCGTCCGTCGTCGCAGGCCTGGCTGGTCGGCGGGCTCGCCGTCCTTCTGGCGGCGCTCGCTGCGCTCCAGTGGCGGTCGATCGGGCGGTGGAGCGCGGTCGAGGAGGCCCAGTTGGAGAGCGCGCTCCGCGTCGGCGCCGGAGCCGTCGACCGCGACTTGAGCGACCGGCTGCTCGCGCTCCGCGAGGCGTTTGACGGGCCGCCCGTCCACGGTGCCGCCGTAGGTGACACGCTCGCCGCCCGCCTCACCCGCTGGCGTGCCGACGCGGAGACGCCCGGCCTCGTCGCCGACGTGTTCTGGGTCCGTCCCGGGCCAGCGCCGACGCTTGCCCGCCTCGACGCCAGCGTCCTCCGACCGGTCGACTGGCCGGAGACGTTCGCCCCCTGGCGGACGGCCGCGGCGGGGTTCCCGGCCCGGCTCGCGCCCGAGCCCGGCACGTCCGTCGCCCGCGTCGTGCTCGACGACGCCGCGCTGCCCGCGACGCCGCCCGGCCTCCTCGTGCCCGGCCTACCGCCCGGCACTGCCGACCTCCGGCGCATCCGCGTCACGCTCGCCCGCGTTGGCCTCGACCCCCGCGTGGCCGCCCTCGGGGACCGCCCCCGGCGCG
>JAAXJP010000536.1 GCA_012269805.1 Rubrivirga sp. | reverse complement strand
CTCGTCGGCGGTGGCCAGGTACTCGGCCGTCACGCCGAAGCGGCCGGAGGCGATCTGCTTGATCCGGCTGCGCGCGGGGTTCGAGCGCGGGTAGCGCGCCGGGTCCTCGCCGCCCTCGCCCGTGTTGCTCTTGCCGCCGAGCCGGTTCATGGCCACCGCCAGCGTCTCGTGGGCCTCCTGCGAGATCGACCCGTACGACATCGCGCCCGTCTTGAACCGCGTGACGATGTCGCTCCACGGCTCGACCGCGTCCGCCTCGGCGGGCTCGTCGGCATGGACGAAATCCAACAAGCTGCGGAGCGTCGAGCGCCGCCGCGAGAGGTCGTCGACGGACTCCGAGAAGGCGGCGAATGAGGCGTAGCGCCCGGCGTCGGTTTCGTCGGCGCGGACGGCCTGCTGGAGACGGACGATGGCCTCGGGGCCCCACGCGTGGCGCTCGCCGCCCCGGCGCCACTGGTAGCGCCCGCCCACGTCGACCCCGCTCGTGCCCACCTGCGCGTGGCGCTGGCGGAGCTCGGCCTCGAGGTCGGCGAACGTCGCGCCGCCGATGCGCGAGGGCGTCCCGGCGAAGGCCGCCTCCACGACCTCGTCGGCCAGCCCGAGGGCCTCGAAGATCTGGGCGCCCTGGTAGCTGCGAAGCGTCGAGATGCCCATCTTCGAGAGCACCTTCAAGAGCCCCTTCCCGATGGCCTTGACGGTGTGCGCGACGGCCGCGTCCGGCTCGGCCTCGATGTGCCCCGACTCCGCCAGCCAGCGGACCGTGTCGACGAGGAGCGTCGGGCAGACGGCCGCGGCGCCGTAGCCGACGAGCGCAGCGACGTGGTGGACCTCCCGGGCCTCGCCGGTCTCGACGACGAGCTCCGCGAACGTCCGCAGCCCGCGCCGGATCAGCCCGTGGTGGACCGCGCCGACGGCCAGCAGCGACGGGATCGGCGCGCGCTCGGCGTCCGCGGCGGAGTCCGACAGGATGAGGATCGAGGCTCGCCGTTCGATCGCCGAGGCGGCCTCGGTGACGAGCCGGGCGACGGCGTCGGCGAGCGTCTCGTCGGGGCCGAGCGTCGCGTCGAGCGTGGCCGTCCGGAACGCCGGGTCGCGATCGCCGAAGGCGCGGACGCGGGCGAGGTCGTCCGGCGTCAGCACCGGTTGCTCGAGGCGGAGGCGGCGGCACAGCTCGGGGCCGGGCTCCAAGACGTTCTGCGCCTCGCCGAGGTGCGTCACGAGCGACGTCACGAGCTCCTCACGGATCGCGTCGAGCGGCGGGTTCGTGACCTGCGCGAACCGTTGGCGGAAGCGGTCGAAGAGGAGCCGCGGGCGGTCGCTGAGGGCCGCGATGGGCGTGTCGTCGCCCATCGACCCGAGGGCCTCTTTGCCGTCGCTGGCCATCGGCGGGATGAGGAGCCCGAGGTCCTCCTGCGTGTACCCGTAGAGGCGGAGGCGCTCCTCGAAGCTCAGCCCGTCGTTGGCGACGGCCGCCTCGGCGTCGTCGCGGAGATCATCGAGGCGGACGAGGCCGCGGGCGAGCCACGCGTCGTACGGCGCGTCGGTGGCGAGGCCGGCCTTGATCTCGCGGTCGCTCACGATCCGCCCCTCGTCGAGGTCGAGGAGGAGCATCCGCCCCGGCTCCAGCCGCCCTTTCTCGACGATCGTCGCCGGGTCGAGGTCGAGCACGCCCGTCTCCGACGACAGGACCACGAGCTCGTCCGACGTGACGGTGTAGCGCGACGGGCGGAGGCCGTTCCGGTCGAGGACGGCGCCCAGCGTCGAGCCGTCGGTGAACTGGATGGTGGCGGGGCCGTCCCACGGCTCGAGCGCGCAGGCGAACGCCTCGTAGAACGCGCGCCGCCCCGGATCCATGTCGGGCGCGTGCTCCCAGGCCTCGGGCACGAGCGCCATGATGGCCTGCGGGAGCGGCCAGCCGGCGTGGACGAGCAGCTCGAGCGCGCCGTCGAGCGACTTCGAGTCCGAGTCGCGGTCGTCGAGGGTGGGCACCACGTCTTTGAGCCGCCGCCCGAAGGCGGACGAGAAGAACGCGGCCTCGCGCGCCCGCCACGCGTTCCGGTTGCCCAGGACCGTGTTGATCTCGCCGTTGTGGCACAGCGTCCGGAACGGCTGCGCGAGCGGCCACTGCGGGAGGGTGTTCGTCGAGAACCGCGAGTGGACCATCGCGAGAGCGCTCTTGAAGCGCGGGTCGCGGAGGTCGGGGTAGAACGCCGCCAGTTGGGCGGGCGTCAGCATCCCCTTGTAGGTCGTCGTGCGCGACGAGAACGAGACGACGGCGAACGGGTCGGCGAACGGCGCCTCGCGCTCGATCCGGCGGCGGGCGATGTAGAGCGCCCGCTCGAAGTCGGCCCCGCGCTCGACGCCCTCGGGGCGTGCGACGACGGCCTGCGCCACGGCCGGCTGCGACTGGCGGGCGATCGGGCCGGGGACGCCGGCCTCGGTCGGCACCTCGCGCCACCACAGCAGCGGGATCCGCTCCTCGAGCAAGATCCGCTCGACGAGCGCGCGCGCCTCGTCGACGGCGCCCTCCGGCAGGAAGAGCATCGCCAGCGCGTAGTCCCCCTGCGGCGGAAGCGCGACGCCGGCTTCTTCCGCAACGGAGCACAGGAAGGCGTCGGGGAGTTGGACCGTGAGGCCACACCCGTCGCCCGTCTGCCCGTCCGCCCCGATCGCCCCGCGGTGGTCGAGGCGGACGAGGATCTCCAGCCCCTGCGTCACGATCGCGTGCGACGGCAGGTTGGTGAGCGTGGCGACGAACCCGACGCCGCAGGCGTCGTGGTGGTCGGCGGGGGAGAAGAGCGTGCGCGGCATGGCGGGCAGGGTCTGGAGGGCGCGCACGCCGAGGGCTGTCACCCCTCGCTCCGTCTCCTTCGACCCATCCGCTGGCAGACCGTGAAGACAAGGCGAACGCGTGCTTCAAGAAGCCCTCACTCGCTCCCGGGCGCCATAGTTTGGGCGGGTTGAAAGTGCTTCCATCCGAACGGAAGCGCTTTTCTTCTTGGCGGTGCCTTACGTTGTTAGGCTACGGGGCCGATATGACTTCGTGGCCTGAGGCGAGCGGCGTCCTCTGGGGGAGACGATTTGGCCCCCGGGAGTCCGATCAGGATCCCCGACTCGCGGGTTGGCCCTTCCGCCCGGCGCGCGCCGACCGACCTGGTCGGCCTCGGCAACCCGCTGGGACCGTCCGGCAGGCGTCCGAGGCGGGCAGGGTCAGTCGACCCAGATCGTCTTCTCGTTGACGAACGCGCGGATGCCCTGCCGCGCGAGCTCGCGGCCGTAGCCCGAGATCCCGATGCCGCCGAACGGGAGGTTCGGGTGGCTCTTCGTCATCTCGTTGACGAACACGGCGCCGGAGCGGATCTCACGCGCCAGCCGCTCGCCCTTCGCGACATCCTGCGTCCACACGCTCCCGCCGAGGCCGAACGCCGTCGCGTTCGCGAGGCGGACCGCGTCGTCGGCGTCCTCGGCGGTGATCAGCGACGCGACCGGGCCGAAGATCTCCTCGTCGAACGCGGGGCTGCCCTCCGCCACGTTGCCGAGGACCGTCGGCGGGTAGTAGTAGCCCGCGCCGTCCAGGACCCGGCCGCCGGTGAGGACCTCCGCGCCCGCCTTGGCGGCCCGCTCGACCTGCTCGTGGACGCCCTCTCTCGCGTCGTCGCTGACGAGCGGCCCGAGGTCCACGTCGCCCGTCGGGTCCCCGACCGCCAGTGACTCCATCCGCTCGACGAACCGGCGCGTGTACTCCTCCGCGATCGGCTTGTCGAGAATGAACCGTTTGGCCGCGATGCACGACTGGCCGTTGTTCTGGACGCGGGCCTGGACGCCCGTCTCGACCGCCGCGTCGAGGTCGGCGTCGGCCAGCACGACGAACGCGTCGCTCCCGCCGAGCTCGAGGACGGACGGCTTGAGCGCCTCGCCGGCCGCCTTGCCCACCGCCCGGCCCGCCTTCTCGCTGCCCGTCAGCGTGACCGCCTTGATCCGGTCGTCGGCGATGGCCGCGGCCGCCTGGTCGTGGTCGATGACGAGGTGCTGGAAGACGCCCTCGGCAAAGCCGGCCTCGGCGAACAGCTCGGCCATCCGGTCGCCCGACCCGAGCACCGGGGCGGCGTGCTTGAGAATGCCGACGCCGCCGGCCATGACGGTCGGCGCGGCGAAACGGAAGGCCTGCCAGAACGGGAAGTTCCACGGCATGATGGCGAGGACCGGCCCGAGCGGCTCGTAGGCCACGAAGCTCCTCGACGCCTCCGTTTCTCGGACGTCGTCCGCCAAAAAACGCTCGGCGTGCTCGGCGTAGTAGCGGCAGACCCAGGCGCACTTCTTGGCCTCGGCGACGGCCTGGTCGAGCGGCTTACCCATCTCCGTCGTCATAAGGCGGCCGTGGTCGTCGGCGTTGTCCTCGAGGAGGTCTGCCAGGCGACGCATGGCCTCGGCGCGTTGGCCGAAGCCGGACCGTCGGTGAGCCTCGAAGGCGTCGGCGGCCCGGTCGAGCGCGGCGTCGAGGTCGGCGTCGGAGGCGGGCTCGTAGTGAGCGATCTCGGCCTCGGTGGCCGGGTTGACGGTGGTCGGCATGGGTGGACCTGTGGACGGGTGAGCCTGTGGACGAGTGAACGACGGACAGGCTCCGGTCTCCGCACGAGCCCGCACGCCCGCGAGCCCATGGGTCCGCTCCGTCCCCGTGAAAACCCGCCCCCCTCGGTTGCCGAACTCGGCCGGGATGGGGAGATTCCGGGTCCGCCCACGCTGCCCATGTCGACCTCCGGAACGATTCGCCGAACCGGCCGCCTCGTGCGGTCGTGGCTCGGGGCGTTCCGGAGCTCGCCGGCCGAGGGCCCACCGCCCGTGGTCGACGAGGTGACCGAGCGCGGGGTCGCCCGCCGTGACGTCGAGGCGCTCGTGGGGATGCCCGTCGGCGACCTCGACCTGTACGAGCACGCGCTCCGCCACCGGTCGCTGTTCCGGGGGCTCACGACCGACGGGACCGAGTCGAACGAGCGGCTCGAGTTCCTCGGCGACGCCGTGCTGGGCGCGATCGTGGCCGAGGTCCTGTACCGCCGGTTCCCCGACCGCGCCGAGGGCCTGCTGACCCGGACGCGCGCGACGCTCGTCAACGGGAAGGCGCTGGCGGGCTACGCCGAGGCGATCGGCCTCGGGCCGCTCATCCTCATGAGCGAGAACATGGACAGCTCCGAGGGCCGCCAGAACCAGACGATCCTCGCCGACGCGTTCGAGGCCGTCGTCGGGGCCGTCTACCTCGACCTCGGGTTCTCGGCGTCCCGCCGGTTCGTGACCGCCGTCCTCGACCGGTGCGTCGACCTCGACGTGGCCGCGGCCGACAAGAGCAACCACAAGAGCCGGCTCCTGGAGTACGTCCAGGGCCTCGGCCTCGACCAGCCGACGTACGAGGTGATCTCGGAGGAGGGGCCGAGCCACGACCGCTGGTTCACGGTCGCCGCCGTCGTCTCCGGCGAGCGGATGGGGATGGGCGAGGACCGCTCCAAAAAGGGCGCCGAGCAGGGCGCGGCCCGCGAGGCGCTCGCCGCGATCCGCGAGCGCGAGAAGGCCGAGGCGTAGGCCCACCTCCTCCGCCTCGGTGCCGAGGTGGAGGGGCTCGGAACGAAGGCCGAGGCGGAGCGCCTGGGGAGGGCGGGCGAACTCCCGGTGAGGCGGACCGCGGGCTGCCGCGTTGGCGTTACTTCCGACCAGCCCCCCACCCGGTCCCGATGGAGACGCTCGTCCGCACCGCCGCCCACCCCGACCGCTTTTCGGATCGCCACCTCGGGCCCTCTAGGGACGAGCGCGCCGAGATGCTCGAGACGCTCGGCTTCGACTCGCTCGACGCCCTCAGCGACGCCGCCGTCCCGAACGACATCCAGCTCGACCGCGCGCTCGACCTGCCGGACGCCCGCTCGGAGCGCGAGCTGCTCGACGAGCTGGCCGGCCTCGCCGCGCTCAACGAGACGACCCGGAGCTACATCGGCCTCGGCTACCACGGGACCGTCCTCCCGCCGGTCATCCAGCGGAACGTGCTCGAGAATCCCGGCTGGTACACGCAGTACACGCCCTACCAGGCCGAGATCGCGCAGGGCCGGCTCGAGGCGCTCCTCAACTTCCAGACGGTCGTCTCCGACCTCACGGGCCTGCCGATCGCCAACGCGTCGCTCCTCGACGAGGGCACGGCGGCGGCCGAGGCCATGTCGCTGTTCGCCGGCGCCCACCGCGGCAAGCGCTCCACCTTCGTCGTCGACGCGCGGTGCCACCCGCAGACGGTCGCCGTCGTGCAGATGCGGGCCGAGCCGGTCGGCATCGACGTCGTCGTGGCCGACCTGGGCGGCGGCCTCCCCGACGGCGTCGTCGAGGCGGACCTGATCGGCGTGCTCGTCCAGTACCCAACGACGGACGGCGAGGTCGTCGACTACGCCGGCCTCGGGGAGGCCGTGCACGCGGCGGGCGGCTACCTCGCCGTGGCCACCGACCTCCTCGCGCTCACGCTCATCGAGGCGCCCGGGGCGTGGGGCGCCGACGTGGCGCTCGGGAGCAGCCAGCGCTTCGGCGTGCCGATGGGCTTCGGCGGGCCGCACGCGGCGTTCTTCGCCACCAAGGAGGACTTCAAGCGCCAGATCCCGGGCCGCATCATCGGCGTGAGCCAGGACCGGCACGGCCAGACGGCGCTCCGGATGGCGCTCCAGACGCGCGAGCAGCACATCCGCCGCGAGAAGGCGACCTCGAACATCTGCACGGCCCAGGTCCTCCTCGCCAACATCGCCGGGTTCTACGCGGTCTACCACGGCCCCGAGGGGCTCACGCGGATCGCGCGCTACGTCCACGCCCAGACGCGCCGGCTCGCGGAGGCCCTCGAAGCCGCTGGCCACGAGGTGCTCCACGACGCCTACGTCGACACGCTCCGCGTCCGGACCGCCGACGGGCTCGACGCCGTGGCCGTCGCCCGCGACGAGTTCGACATCAACCTCCGGCGCTACGAGGACGGGACGGTCGGCGTCGCGCTCGACGAGACCGTCACCGACGAGGACCTCGCCGACCTCGTGGACGCCTTCGGCGGGACCGGGCTCGGGGAGGCCGACGAGGTCGACTACGCCGGCCCGCTCGCCCGCGAGACCGGTTTCCTCGACCACCCGACGTTCTCGAGCTACCACGCCGAGCACGAGATGCTCCGCTACCTCAAGCGGCTGGAGAACAAGGACCTCTCGCTCGTCCACAGCATGATCCCGCTCGGGTCGTGCACCATGAAGCTCAACGCGACGGCCGAGATGATGCCGGTCACGTTCCCCGGCTTCGCCAACGTCCACCCGTTCGCGCCGGACGAGCAGGTGGAGGGCTACGAGGAGATCGTCGACACGCTGGAGGAGTGGCTCGCCGAGATCACCGGGTTCGACGCCGTCTCGCTCCAGCCCAACTCGGGCGCAATGGGCGAGTACGCGGGCCTCCTCACGATCCGCGCCTACCACCGCGCGAACGGCGACGACCAGCGGACGGTCTGCCTGATCCCGACGAGCGCCCACGGCACGAACCCCGCCAGCGCCGTCATGGCCGGGATGGACGTGGTGGCCGTGAAGGTCACCGAGGCGGGCGAGGTCGACATGGATGACCTCCGCGCCAAGGCCGAGCAGCACGCCCCCCGGCTGGCGGCGCTCATGATCACGTACCCCAGCACGCACGGCGTCTTCGAGCGGACGATCCGCGAGATCGCCGACGTGGTCCACGAGCACGGCGGGCTCGTCTACATGGACGGGGCCAACATGAACGCGCAGGTCGGGCTCTGCCGCCCGGGCGACTACGGCATGGACGTGTGCCACCTCAACCTGCACAAGACGTTCGCCATCCCGCACGGCGGCGGCGGCCCGGGCATGGGCCCGATCGGCGTGGTCGAGAAGCTGGCGCCGTTCCTGCCGGGGCACCCGCTCGTGCCGACGGGCGGCGACGAGGCGATTGGCCCGGTCGCGGCGGCGCCGTACGGGAGCGCGCTCGTCCTCCTCATCTCGTGGGCCTACATCGCGATGATGGGCGCCGAGGGGCTCCGCCGCGCCTCGCAGGTCGCGATCCTGAACGCCAACTACATGGCTCGGCGGCTGGAGGGCCACTACGACGTGCTCTACCGCGGGCCGCAGGGCTACGTGGCCCACGAGTTCATCCTCGACGTCCGTCCGTTCCAGGCGGCCGGCATCTCGGCCGAGGACATCGCCAAGCGGCTCATCGACTACGGCTTCCACGCGCCGACGATGAGCTGGCCCGTCGCCGGGACGCTCATGGTCGAGCCGACCGAGTCGGAGTCGAAGGCGGAGCTCGACCGGTTCTGCGACGCCATGATCGCGATCCGGACGGAGATCCAGGAGGTCGAGCTCGGCACCGCCGACGCGGACGACAACGTCCTCAAGAACGCGCCGCACACGGTCGAGGAGGTCACGGCCGACGAGTGGGCGCACCCGTACACGCGCGCCCAGGCCGCGTGGCCGGCGCCGTGGAGCCGCACGCAGAAGTTCTGGCCGAGCGTCGGCCGCGTCGACAACGCGTTCGGCGACCGGAACCTCGTCTGTTCCTGTCCGCCGATGGAGGACTACGCCTGAGCCCGCCCGCCTCGGTGGGCCCGCGGGGTCGCCGAGGCGGAGAGGGCCGGGGGGCGGCGTATCCTGCGGCCCGCCCTCCGCTTGGTTTCGTGATCGCGCGCCGGCCGTCTCGGTCCCTGATCGCCGCGCTCCTCGTCGCGCTGGCGGGCTGCTCGGCTGTCGTCGAGCCCGACGCGGAGCCGTGCCCGGAGGGGATGGCGCTCGTGGAGACCACCTGCGTCGACCGGTGGGAGGCGCACCTGGAGGGCCAGTCGCCCTACGACGTTCCCGAGGCGGGCGTGGCCGGGACGGCGCCAGGCGTCGTGCCGCAGGGCTACATCAGTGGGGACGTGGCGGCGGCGGCGTGCGCGGCAGCCGGCAAGCGGCTCTGCACGAGCGGGGAGTGGCTCCGCGCGTGTCAGGGGCCGAGGGGAAGCACCTTCCCCTACGGCGAGTCGTACGACCCCGTGGCTTGCAACGAGGGGCGGGAAGCGCACCCGGTGCTCGAGCTGTTCGGCGACGCGGCCGACTGGTCGGCGCGGCAGATGAACGACCCCCGCCTCAACCAGCTTCCGAACACGGTCGACGCGACCGGCGCGAACCCGGGCTGCGTGTCGGCCGAGGGCGTGTTCGACCTCCACGGCAACCTCCACGAGTGGGTCGCCGACTCGGCCGGCACGTTCCGCGGCGGGTTCTACGTCGACGCCGCGATCAACGGGGCGGGGTGCCTCTACCGGACGACGGCGCACGGACGGGGCTACCACGACTACTCGACCGGCTTCCGCTGCTGCACCGACGCGCGGTGAGCCCGCGACCCCGCCCGCCTCGGGGCCGCGAGGGGCGTGCAACACTGGGGCCGGCGCTCCGGTAGGGCAGCGCTCCCGCCACACACCTGCTGCCGTCCGATGCCTGCTCGCCTCGCGATCCTCGCCCTGCTCATGTCCGCCGGCTCCGTGGCGGCCCAGCCACAGGGCGAGGTCGCGCCGCCCGGCCTGTTCCACGAGATCGCCACGGCAGACAGCGTCATGTTCAGCGCGTTCAATGCGGGCGACCTCGCGACGCTCCGGACGATGTTTACGGAGGACCTCGAGTTCTACCACGACCAGACCGGGCTCACGTCGTACGAGGAGAACATGGCGGCCTTCGAGGGGCTGTTCGCCCGGGGCGACGGGCTCCGGCGAGACCTGGTCCGGGACCGGCTCGAGGTCTATCCCGTCGGCGACCACGGGGCCATCCAGGTCGGCGCGCACACGTTCTGCCACGTGGAAGGCGATCGCGAGGACTGCGGGACGTTCCCCTTCGTGACGGTCTGGCGGAAGGAGGACGCCGCGTGGAAGGTGGCGCGGGTGATCAGCTACGACCACTGAGGCCGTGGGCGCACCAGACCCTTCGGACGCGACGGAGCTCGCCGTTCGCCGCGCCACGCCCGACGACCTCGCGTTCGTCGCCCAGGACGGCTACCTCCCCGAGGCGGTCGTCCGACGAAAGGTTGAGGACGGCGACGTCTGGGTCGCGCGTCGCGGCGTCGAGCCCGTGGGGTACCTCCGTCTCGAGTGGCTGTGGTCGGCCGTCCCGTACGTCGCGTTGGTCCGCGTGCTCGCGCCGCATCGGCGGCGCGGGGTGGGACGGGCGCTCCTGGCGGCGGCCGAGGCCGAGGCGGCCCGGCGCGGCCAACCGGCCCTCTACAGCTCGTCGCAGGCCGACGAGCCCGAGCCGCAGGCGTGGCACCGCCACGTGGGGTTCGAGGAGTGCGGCCTGATCTCCGGGCTCAACGAGGGCGGGGTCGGGGAGGTGTTTTTCCGGAGGGCCGTCGGCGGATCGAGCCCGTAGCCGACCCCGCGATCCCTCCGCCCCGGCGCCGAGGCGGACCGAGGTGCGACCTTCAGCGACCCCCTCGCCCTCGCCATGCGGACCGTTCCCCTCCTGATCGTCCTCGCCGTCGCTCCCGCCGCGACCGCTCAAATCGAGCGGCCGACGCCCGATGAACTGGCCGCGTTCGACGCCTTCGCCGACTCGTTCCTGACCGAGCGCGTCATCCCCGGCGCCCTCGTCGCGCTCGCCTCTGGCGGTGACGTCGTGCTCGCGCGGACCTACGGGCTGGCCGACGTCGAACTCGGCGTGCCCGTCACGGAAGAGAGCGTGTTCGAGATCGGGTCGATCAGCAAACAGTTCGTCGCGGTCGCGGTGATGCTGCTGGCCGAGGAGGGCGCCCTCGGCCTCGACGACCCGGTCCAGCAGCACCTGCCCGAGATCCCGAGCGAGTGGTACGGCGCGACCGTCCGCCAGCTGCTCAATCACACGTCGGGCATCCCGGACTACGAGGAGATCCGGAGCTACGACGTCTACCGGTTTCGCCTCACGCCCGAGGAGATCATCCGGATCGCCCACTCGCGGCCGATGGACTTCCTGCCGGGGACCGGCTGGTACTACAGCAACACGGGCTACGTCCTCCTCAGCCGGATCGTGGAGCGGGTCGAGGGCCAGCCGCTCGGGCGCGTGCTGGCCGCCCGCATCTTTCGACCTCTCGGGATGACGCAGACGCGCCTCGCCGACCCCGAGGCCATCATCCCCCACCGGGCCGCCGGCTACTGGGTCGACCGGACGGGCACGCTCATCAACCGCCCGCCGACGGAGACGTCGTCGACGCTGGGCGCCGGCGGGCTGCTGTCGTCGGCCCGGGACCTCGCGTTGTGGGACGCGGCGCTTGAGGGCGAGGCCCTCCTCTCGGAGGCGTCGAAGACCGAGATGTGGACGCCGGTCGAGGTCCCCGGCGTCGAGGCGCCCGCCTATGGGCTCGGCTGGCAGCTCGCGCCGTACCGCGAACGGCGGACGCAGCGGCACAGTGGGCAGGTGGCCGGCTTCACGGCCTACTTCGCGCGCTTCCCCGACCAGGACGCGGCCGTGATCGTGTTCCTCAACCGGTACCAGGCCCAGTCGTGGCCGCTCATCGAGCGGGCGCTCGACACGCTCGTCCCGGGCCTCGACCCGGAGGACTAGCGCCGGGCCCTGCCCGCCTCGGGGCCGAGGCGGGGTCTGCGATTTTTTTAGCAGTCGGTGTAACCCCCGGGCCGGCGCGCTCGTCGGGCAGGCGACCCCTCTCGCACGCCTCTGGACCCGTGGTGACTCCTCGCCGGCTGCTCTTCGCCGCTCTCCTCCTCGCGCCCGCCCTCGCCTCCGCCCAATCGGCGAGCCCGGCGTCCATCGACTTGGCGCTCCGCGCCGTCCCCGTCGCGGCGGCCGACGAGCCCCGGGTCGACGGGCGGCTCGACGAGGCCGTCTGGGCCACGGCCCCGAAGGCCAGCGACTTCGTCCAGCGCGTCCCCAACCCCGGCGAGCCGGCCGGCGAGCGGACCGAGGTGGCCGTGCTCTACGGCGACGCCGCGCTCTACGTCGGGTTCAAGGCGTGGGTCCGCGACCCGAGCACGATTGTCGCCCGCCTCGCCCGCCGCGACGAGTTCGTGGGGAGCGACCGCGTCGCCGTCGCCTTCGACTCCTACGACGACGACCGGACCGGCTTCTACTTCGGCGTCACGGCGGCCGGCGTCGAGCAGGACCTCCTCCTGTACAACGACACGAGCGAGGACACGTCGTGGGACGCCGTCTGGGACGGGAAGGCCGCCCGCTTCGAGGACGAGACCGGGGCCGGCTACACCGTCGAGATGCGGATCCCGTTCTCGCAGCTCCGCTACCAGACCGGCCCCGGGCCGGAGGTCTGGGGCGTCGAGTTCCAGCGCCGCGTGGCGGCGACGGGCGAGGACGCGTTCTGGGCGCCGATCCTGCCGGACGTCGACGGGACCGTCTCGCGCTTCGGCCGGCTCGACGGGCTCGACGTCCAGCGCGCGCCCCGCCAGATCGAGGTCCAGCCCTACGTCGTGACCCAGCTCCACCGCGCCCCGGGCGACCTCGACGACCCGTTCTACGCCGAGAACGACGTGACGCCGAACGCCGGGTTCGACGCCAAGGTCGGGCTCACGTCGAACCTCACGCTCACGGCCACCGTGAACCCGGACTTCGGGCAGGTCGAGGCCGACCCGGCCGTCGTGAACCTGTCGCAGTTCGAGGTCTTCTTCGACGAGCGCCGGCCGTTCTTCGTCGAGGGCGTCGACATCTTCAACTACGGCCGGACGCGGACCAACAACGTGTCGTACCGCCCGACGTTCTTCTACTCGCGGCGGATCGGGCGGTCGCCGGTGCGGCGCGTCGGCGGTCCCGGGGTGGCCTACGTCGACGGCCCCACGCAGACGACGATCGCGAGCGCGGCGAAGGTCAGCGGGAAGGTCGGGCCGTGGTCGGTCGGCCTGCTCGACGCCGTGACGCTGGAGGAGAGCGCCCGCTACGTGACCCAGGACGGCGAGCGACTGGCGACGCCGGTCGAGCCACTCTCGAACTACCTCGTCGGGCGCGTCCGCCGCGACTTCCGGCAGGGCGGGACCGTCGTCGGCGGGATCGTGACGGCCGCGAACCGGCGGATGGGGGGCGACGGCCTGTTCGACCCGCTCACGGCCTCGTTCGCGACCCTCGGCGGGGTCGACTTCGAGCACCGCTTCGCCGAGCGGCGGTGGACGGTGAGCGGCGTGGCCGCGGCCTCGGTCGTCAACGGCGACGCGGCCTTTATCACGCGCCTCCAGAACGGTCCCCAGCGCTACTACGGCCGCCCCGACGCCGACCACCTCGAGGTCGACCCGACGCGGACCTCAATGAGCGGCCTGTACTCCGAGCTCTCGCTCCAGCGGAGCGTCGAGGGCTCGTGGGACGCCTCGCTAACGGGCAACGTGATCACGCCGGGGTTCGAGATCAACGACCTCGGCTTCCAGTCCCGCGCCGACGTCGCGACGCTCAACTACTTCGTCGGCCGCCGCGAGCCCGAGCCGCGCTGGCTCCGCCAGTACAGCCTCTACCACTACGGCGGCGCCGGGACGAACTTCGACGGCGACCTCGTGCAGCACTACTACGGGCTTGGGAGCTACGCCGAGTTCCCCAACCGGTGGTCCGCCAACGTCGGGCTCCGGTTCACGGGCGCGCAGAAGAACGACCGGCTCACGCGCGGCGGCCCCCTCGCCGCCCGCCCGTCGGACTGGGGCGTCAACCTCGGCGTCTACACCGACGACAGCAAGACGATCTCGGGCGGCGTCGAGGGCGGCTACCGGGTCGAGTTCGCCAACGACTACGCCGGGGCCCCGCCCGAGTACGACCAGTACGTCGGCGCCGAGCTGACCGTCCGGCCGAGCAACGCGCTCTCGATCTCGGTCGAGCCCGAGTACAGCGTCGAGCTCGACACGGACCAGTTCGTCCGGTCTGTCGAGGCGGCCGAGGCCGCGTCCACGTTCGGCACGCGGTACGTCTTCGCCGACATCCGGCAGGAGGCGTTCAGCCTCGGCCTCCGCACCAACTGGACGTTCACGCCCGACCTCTCGCTCCAGCTCTACGCCGAGCCGTTCGTCCTCGCGGGCCGCTACTCGAACTACAAGGAGTTCACGACGCCGGGCTCGTACGACTTCGACGTGTACGGCGTCGCCCGCGGCTCGGCCACCCCTGCGACGGACGAGGCGGGCGCCGTGACCGGCTTCACCATCGACCCCGGCGACGGCGGCGACCCGTTCGAGGTCGAGGACGTCGACTTCAACTTCCGCTCGCTGCGCGGCAACGCCGTGGTCCGGTGGGAGTACCGGCCGGGGAGCACGATCTTCCTCGTGTGGCAGCAGCTCCGCAACGAGTCGGCGCTGTACGACGGGTTCGGCGTGGCCGAGGAGCTCGGCGAGGTGTTCCGCGCGCCGGTCCAGAACGTGTTCCTGGTCAAGGCCTCGTACTGGTTCGGGCTGTAGCCCCGCCCACCTCGGCGTGCCCACGATCCGCCCCGCCCGACCCACCGAGGCCGACCGCCTCACCCAAGTCGCCCACGCGGCGAAGCGCCACTGGGGGTACCCCGAGGCGTGGATGGCCGCGTGGCGCGAGGCCCTGACGTTCACGCCGGGCTGGATCGCGGCGCACCCGGTCTGGGTCGCCACCGAGGCGGACGACGTGCCGGTCGCGTGCGCCGCCCTCCGCGTGGACGGGGACGCCGCGGAGGTCGAGCACCTCTGGGTCGCGCCGGCCGCGATGGGCCGGGGACTGGGCCGCGCCCTGTTCGAGCACGCCGCCCGGGCCGCATGCGAACAGGGCGCGGTGGCCCTCTTCATCGACTCCGACCCGTCCGCCGAGCCGTTCTACCAGCGGATGGGCGCCGAGCGGGTCGGGTGGGCGCGGGCCGACGTGCTCGGCGAGCGGCGCGACCTCCCACGGCTCCGGCTCGACCTCTAGCCGGCGCCCGGCGACGCACCGGCGTCATACCGGCGCCGTAGCCTCCGGCGCCCTTCCGAATCCGCCATGGACCACCCCGCGCCCCTCACCGCCGCCTTCGACGTCACTGCCTGGGACGAGACGCCCTACGACGAGCCCTCGGCCGGCCCCCGCCTCGCCCGCGCGACCGTCCGGAAGGCGTTCCGCGGCGACCTCGACGGCGAGAGCGTCGCCGAGCTCCTGCTGTGCCAGGAGGCCCCGTCCGATCCCAGCGCGGGCGCGGGCTACGTGGCGAGCGAAGTCGTGACCGGGACGCTCGCCGGCCGCGCGGGCACGTTCGTCGTCCAGCACGGCGGCGTGGTGGGCGGGGGCGACGCGCCCCGGTCGTTCGGCAACGTCGTGCCCGGGTCCGGGACCGGCGACCTGGCCGGCCTCTCGGGCACCGTGACGTACGCCGCCGACGCCGACGGCCACCGGGTTACGCTCGACCTCCGCTGGCCCGAGTAAGCGTGGCCGCCTCTGGGCGCGTCCATTCTCCATGCGTGACGACGAGCTCCGCGACCTCTTCGACCGGCAAGCCGCGCGCTACGACGCGCAATGGGAGGCGATGGCCCCGATCCGCGATGGCCTCCACCGCGTCGTGGCGTCGGCGTTCGTCGACCTCCCGGACGACGCGCGCGTCCTCGCCGTCGGCGTGGGGACGGGGGCGGAACTGGCGCCGCTCGCCCGCCAGTTCCCCGGCTGGCGGTTCACGGCGGTCGACCCCTCGGGCCGGATGCTCGACGTGTGCCGCCGGCGAGCCGAGCGCGAGGGGTTCGCGGCGCGGTGCGCCTTCCACGAGGGCACGCTCGACACCCTGCCCCCGGACGACGGGCACGACGCGGCGACGTGCGTCCTCGTGTCCCAGTTCGTCCTCGACCGGGGCGCCCGGTCCGCGTTCTTCCGCGCCATCGCCGACCGCTTGGTG
>JAAXJP010000452.1 GCA_012269805.1 Rubrivirga sp. | reverse complement strand
CCCACCGCGTGCAGCCCGGCGCCCGGCTCGTCCTCGCCGGCCTCCTCGCCGCCGTCGCCGACGGCCGGTTCCGCCTCGACGACCGGCTCCACGTTCGCAACCGGTTCCGCTCGGCGGCCGACGGGTCGCCGTTCCGCGTGTCGCAGGACCGCGACGCGAACGCGGCCGTCTTCGCCAAGCGCGGGCGGACGATGCCGCTCGGGACGCTCGCCGAGCACATGATCCAGACGTCGTCGAACCTGGCCACGAACCTCCTCGTGGACCTCCTGGGCGTCGAGGCCATCCGCGAAGCGGCGGCCCGATGGGGCGGGGCGGGCGTCGAGGTCGTCCGCGGCGTCGAGGACGAGGCGGCCTTCGAGGCCGGCATCCTCAACACGGCCACGGCCGACGGCCTCGTAGGGCTGTTCGTCGGGATCGAGGAGGGCGACGGGCTCCCCGACGACGTCCGCCAGTTTGGTCTCGACGTGCTCTTGGGGCAGGAGTTCGCGAGCGGCATCCCGGCCGGGCTCCCCGACGACGTCCGCGCCGAGGCCCGGTTCGCCCACAAGACCGGCTCGATCTCGACGGTCCAGCACGACGCCGGTCTCGTCTACCTCCCGGACCGCCGCCCCTACGCCGTCGCGATCCTGACCGAGTGGGACGCCGACGCGTCCGGCCCTCGCCGCGAGGCCGTCGCCGCCCTGTCGCGCGCCGTCTACGACCACGTCATCCATGGATAGGCTCCATCACGGCCTCGACCTCCGCCTCGTCGACGGCGCCGACCTCCCCGACGAGCTCCGGCGGGCGCACCGCCCGGGCGAACGCGTCCGCGGTGAGGACGGCCGCGAGCGGGAGCTGCCGCGGGTGTTCTACGAGGTTCCGTCGTGGGAGGCCGCGATCGCCACGCCGCTCACCCCGCACGTGAGCCTGTACGAGTTGCTCAGCATCGACGTGCGGGAGGACGCCGCGGCGCGGGCCTGGCCGCGCTACGTCCCGTGTGCGGTCGTCCTGCTGGCGGCGGCGCTCGAAGTCGTCCGCCAGGCGGTCGGCGAGCGCGTGCTGATCGCGGCCAACGGCGGGTACCGCTCGCCGGCCCACGGGATCGACCCCCGCGACGGAACGTTCTCGCCGCACCACTGGGGCACCGCCGCCGACCTCTACCGGGTCGGCGACACGTGGCTGGAGGACGAGGCCTCGATCGCGCGCTACCGCGACGTCGTCCTCGACGTCCTGCCCGGCGCGTTCGTCCGCCCGTACGGCCCCGGCGACGGCGAGACGGACGACCACCTCCACCTCGACCTCGGCTACGCCGTCTCGGTCCCGCCCGGCGCCTGACCCATGCCCGACCCGACACGCAAGACCTACGACAGCGCCGACCCGACGGCCGCGGCCACCGAGGCGGGCAAGGCCGAGCGGGCCCAGCCCGCGCCGCTGGCGCTCGAGGCGGTCGGCCTCGAGGCCGAGTTCGAGCTGGTCGTCGACGGCCGGAAGACGACGCCGGAGAAGGTGTTCGAGGACCCCCGCGCGTTCATGGCCGAGCCGCTCCTGCACCGGACCGGCAAGAGCTACGCGCTCGCGACCGGCGGCGCGGTCTACTTCGACACGGGCGTGATCGAGGTGGCGACGCCGGCCGTCGAGGTCGAGCGCGGGTGCGCCGCCCGCGCCGGCCGCTCGCTGTGGGAGGCCATCCACCACGTCCGCGATGGGCTCGACGCCTGGGAGCGGCGGACGGGCCGCGATGCCCGCCTCGTCGGGTTCTCGGCCCACTACAACGTGACGTTCCGCCGGCCGGAGGGGGCCCCGCCGGAGACCGTCGAGCGTCTGTCGGAGCTGCTGGCCTATGTCCTCCCCGTGCCCGTGATGCTGCTCGCGGCGAATCGGCGGTCGACCGGGATCGGCGTCCGGCCGCGGCCCGGGCGCGTCGAGGTCACGGCCGACTTTACGCCGAGCCCGGCGCTGACAGTCGCCACGGCCACGTTCATCACGGCCGTCGTGCGGGCGGTCATGCGGTGGCCGTCGTTGGGGCTGGAGGAGCTGGAGCGCCGCGGCTTCCCCGTCGTCGAGGGCTACGCACCGGTGCCCCACACGTCGCGGAAGGGGTGGCTCGGCCACGCCTCGGCGTACCCCGAGAACCCGTTCGAGGCCGGCCCCGACGCGCCCGTCTGGCGCCTCCGCCCGCGCCCCGGCCAGCCCGACGACCTCGTCCCGCTCCGCCGGGTCGGCGCCGAGGTCTACGAGCGGTTCCTCCCGTCGCTCCGCCGCGTGGCCGACCCGTTCACGCTCCGGCTGCTCGGCCTCGTGTTCGCCGGCCACTCGCCCGTCCTCCTCGACCTCGACGACCGCCCCGAGGCCTACGATGACGTCGGCCGGCTGTGCACCTGGGACGACCTGTTTCCGGAGCGTCTCCTCGCCCGATCGCGCTACGAGCGGGTCCTCGCACGGGCCGTCGCCGGCCGCGCGCTCCGCGTCGGCGGGCGGACGTACACGCCGGTCGGGCTCAGGGGCTGGAGCGAAGTCGTCTTTCGCGCCGACGACGGCCGCCGCCAGTCGGTCCCCGTCGATCGCCTCCTCCGGCACCTCGACCAGTGGGAGCGGCAGGCGTAGCGCGGGCGTGACGCCGGGCCGGGATAAACGGCCGGGCGGAGCGGCCGGGCGCGCCGAGCGTGAGAGCGGCCCCACTTCCGCATGCCATGTCCTCGCTCTCCGTCTACCTCCTCGGCTTCCTCGTGCTCACGGCCGGCCTCGCGATGGCGGCCCACCTCGCGGGTGTCCCGAGCGCCTGGATCGGCGCCGGCGGCGTCGTGATGCTCGGCCTCGGCATCCTGCTGGCCGTGACCAAGACGCGCCGCCGCGAGACGCCGCCGACGGACACCTACTAGGGCGCGGCCCCACCGCGGAGCGGCCCCCCGGCCCGCCGCGGCACCGAGGCGGGGCGACGCGTCGCTAGCGGAACCGGACGCGGACCGTCCCCGGGGCCTCGAGGCGGACGCCCTCGACCGCGCGGAGCTCGTCGAGCATGGCCTCCGGCTCCGGCGGCTCGCTCCCCATCATCTCGGGGTTCGCCTCCATCACGTCGAACACGGCCACGAAGGGGAGGTCGAAGACCGTCACCCGCGAGCCGTCGACGTAGCTCGCATTCGTCTCCTCGATCTCGCCCTCGACCTCGACGGCCACCGTCACGCGGGCGTCGGCGAAGAACGACCGCATCATGGCGAGCATCCGGGCCTGCTCCTGCGGGTCCGGCTCGGGTGCGTCGGGGGCGGGCTCAGCCTTGTCGTCGTCCGGCTCGGGCTTCGGGACGAGGACCCGGAGCGTCGACGGATCGCCCTCGTCGAAGCGGAACGACAGGTCGATGCCGTCCGGCGTGTCGCCGCTGCCTTCGCCGAGCGCTTCCGGCGTGGCGTAGCGGAGCTGGCGGACGTCGTCGACCTCGAACGTGACGGCATACCCGTCCTCCCGAGGCTCAAACGACGCGACGCGGACGCCCTCGCCCAGCGCCGCGGCGCGCTCCTCCATGGCCGCCTCGTCGAAGGGCGACCCCTCGCTCTCCTCGGCCTCCGCCAGCGCCATGAGGGCCATCCCCGAGAGCGTGATCTCGTCGCGGAGCGTGGCCGAGCCGTCGGGCCGGACCGTCAGCAGCGAGTCGATGTGGAAGCAGCCGCTGAGGACGACGGCCAGGACGAGGGCGTAGAGCGCGCGCATGGGTGCGGTGGGGGTCGGCTCGAAGGATAGCCCGAAATGACGGCGGCCCCGCCCCCGGAGGGGCAGGGCCGCTGGCGGAAGACCGGCTCGGTCGCGGGGACCGGCCGGTCCCGAACGCCCGCCAGTCTAGTACGGGTCGTACGACGGGTTGTCGAGGAGGAACCGGAACCGCTCGCAGTCGACCGGGAGCGACTCGACGCGTCGGTTCCGCTCGCAGCCCGGGCCCGGGTCCTCCTTGTCGCAGTCCGGGGCGGCGACGCCACGGTTGCGGATCTGGAGGCGGCTCGCGCCGACGCCCTGGCTCAGGTAGTAGTCGTAGACGGCCTGGGCGCGCTGGCCGGCGAGGCCCATCCCGAAGCGCGAGCCCTCGGGCGTGTC
>JAAXJP010000125.1 GCA_012269805.1 Rubrivirga sp. | reverse complement strand
CGACCCCCACCGGGTCACGCGCGACCTCGACCTCCTCGGCCACGGCGAGTCCGACGAAGCCGCGCTCCTCGGCCTCGTCCGTGGCGTCTGCGCCACGCCGGTCCCCGACGACGGCGTCGCGTTCGACACGGCGGGCGCCTCGGCCGCCCGCATCCGCGGGGGGCAGGAGTACGAGGGCGTCCGCGTCCGGCTCACCGCCCGCCTTGGGTCCGCCGTCGTCCCGCTCCAGGTCGACATCGGGTTCGGCGACGCGGTCACGCCGCGACCCGAGTACGTCACCATCCCATCGCTCCTCGACTTCGACCCTCCGCGCGTCCGCGCCTACCCCCGTGAGACCGCCGTCGCCGAGAAGCTCCAGGCGATGGTCGCCCTCGGGATCGCCAACAGCAGGATGAAGGACTACTACGACGTGTGGGTCCTCGCCCAGTCGTTCGCCTTCGACGGCGCGACCCTCGCCCGCGCCATCGGGCGGACGTTCGAGCGCCGCCGGACGCCCATCCCGACGGACCTCCCGACGGCACTCTCACCGGCGTTCGCCCAGGACAGCGCAAAGCAGCGGCAGTGGCGGGCGTTCCTCGCCAAGGGGCGACTTGATGCGGCCGACCTCGAGACCGTCGTCACGCAACTCGCCTTGTTCGCGCTGCCCCCCCTCCGTGCCACGTCTATCAGGCACGAGTTCGGTTCCGTATGGGGACCAGGGGGTCCATGGGTAACTGCGAATAGCTCCTCTAGATAGAAGATCATAGCTAGATCGAATGTCATAGCGACTCGATCTATACACCTACATGCGGCTCCCTCTCCCAGCACCCCACGACAAGACGACGGCGTACGCCGATCCACCTCGGGCCCACCACACAGGACCGAAGAGGAAGCCACAAACGGAGCGTGCCGACGCCGCACTCGTTGCGGTACTCGCGGCCAAGACGAGAGAGGATCAGACGTACTGGTGCTTGCCCGAGCGGGACCGCCGTGACCTCGTCCACGCGCTGTTCCAGTACCCCGCGATGATGGTCCCGGAGGTCCAGCGGCGGCTCGTCAGCGCCATCCTGGAGGTGAAACCGGACGTACGATCGGTGTACGACCCGTTCGTGGGGGCGGGCACGTCGCTCGTCGCCTCGATGAGGCTCGGGCTGGACTGCTACGGTCAAGACATCAACCCCCTCGCCGTACTTCTCTCGAAGGTGAAGACGGGACCGTTCCACTGCGACCGCCTCGACGAGTACGCCGACGAAGTGGTCCGGCGAGCGAAAGCGGACGCGTCGAGTGCCATCGAGGCGAACTTCGCTGGTATCGACAAGTGGTTCCGGCCGGGGGCGCAGGGGGAACTCTCAAAGCTCCGCCGGGCCATCCGTGCGTGCCCTCGGTGGGCTCGGCGGTTTCTCTGGGTTGTGCTGGCGGAGACGGTCCGGCTCACGAGCAACGACCGGACCTCGACCTACAAGCTCCACGCCCGACCCGACGAGGAGATCGAAGAGCGTGAGGTCTCACCCCTTCGAACGTTCGAGGGGCTCGTCGAGAAGGCGTGCGAGGACGTACGGGCTCACCGAGAGGAGCTAGACCGGGAGGGGTTCCTCAGGAGAGGGCATTACGGGCGGGGGAACCGGATTGCGCTCGGCAACACGAGCGCTCAGGCGCGCCGGCTGGCTGGGCGCCGCGTAGGCTACGACCTCCTCGTGACGTCTCCCCCGTACGGTGATAACCACACGACCGTGACCTACGGCCAGCACGCCTACCTCCCGCTGCAGTGGATCGACTTGGGAGATATTGACCGCCGCATCGACGAAGAGGTCCTGCGCACGACGCAGGAGATTGACCGGAGGAGCCTCGGGGGGAGACAGGACAGAGCGACCACGAAGGAGGTCGTCGAAGTGCTCGGAGCGAAGTCTATTGCCCTCTCGGATACGTTCGAACGGTTGGAGGACAAGCCCCACGACAGAACAGCCCGCGTCGCCTTCTTCTACCGCGACCTCGACGCCTGCCTCGAAAACATCATGGCGGTGATGAATGACGATGCCTACATGTGCTGGACCGTTGCGAACCGGCGCGTAGGGGGGGAGGAGATCCCGACGCACCAAGTGCTCCGTGACCTCCTCGAGCGACGGGGGGCCGTCTACGTTACCGAGGTGGAGCGGCGCATCTACCACAAGCGGATGCCGACCCGGAACGGGACCTCCCAAACCATGCGGAACGAGCGGATCCTCGTCTTCCGAAAGCAGGGTTCGCTAGCATGAGCACAGACGCGCGGTTCGACATAAACGCGATGGTCGTTCGCCAGCTCGGCGAGCAGCTCATCTCGGACGAAGTCACGGCCCTCGTCGAACTCGTCAAGAACGCCTACGACGCCGACGCCTCGTTCGCGCTCGTCGAGGTGAGCACTGAGGGTACCTACACCGAGGACGACCTCCATTTCCCCGTTGCGCCGAACGGAGAAGTGGAGATCCCCAAGAGAGCCACCGCCGAAGAGCAGCGTCGATTGAGGGGGGCCGTCCCGCCGGGGTACATCCTCGTCCGCGACGACGGGACCGGGATGGATCGCGACGACATCGAGGAGGGGTGGCTCACTATTTCACTCTCGAAAAAACGGGCCATGAAACAGAGCGGGGCTGTCTCGCCAAAGCGGAAGCGGACCCCGCTTGGAGACAAGGGTCTCGGCCGCCTCAGTACGCAGCGACTCGGCGACCGCTTGGAGATGTTCACCGTCAAGGAGCGGTACGACGAAGCCGCCGACGAGTGGATCTACTCGGACGAGGAGCACCACGTCGCCGTGAACTGGGACGAGTTCCATGACGAAGTCCGCCTCGGGGAAGTCCCTGTCTACCTCGCTGAGCGCCCGCGCGAGCCGTCGAGGAGGGGCACTCGGCTCGTCGTGACGGGCCTACGCGACCCGAGCGTGTGGCTGGGAACGGCTCAGGAGGCGCTCATAGGTCGACTCACGCAGATCATCTCGCCGTTCCAAGCAGAGCGCCCGTTCCGGGTCCTCCTGACGATCAACGGGACGCGAGTGGACTTCGAGCGGCTCACCAGGACGATCCGGGACGTCGCCCTTTCCACTCACGAATTCGTGTTCGATGGGGACCACCTCCACGTCGAGGGCCGCATCAAACTCGTCGTGCTACGCGGTAATGACGACCGAAAGCAGGAGGAGTACCGCCAACTCGTCGGGAACGATCTCGGGGCTCGCTTCTTCGAGTTTCTAGAGGACGAGGGACGAGCAATCCCCGGTCTCACTTACATCGAAGGCCCCGAATGGTTCATTTCGTATCGGGTCTCCTTCGACGTCCGGACGCTCGGACTTGAAACGCGCGACGGAGCCATCGTGGACCCGGGGCCATTCATGGGGGAGATCGATCAGTTCGGTTACAAGGACGTTGAGTTGGGCGACGCGCGGGAGGTCTTTAGCCGGATCGCCGACTACACGAAGTACCTCCAGGGCCAGTCGGGCGTGCGGATTTATCGGGACGGCTTCGGAATCCGTCCTTATGGGTTCGGAAACAATGATTGGCTCGGGTTCCGCGAGGAGCAGACCTCCGGTCGGTCGTTCTATGGCCTCCGTCCGAAGAACATGATTGGCTACGTCGCGATCACGTCGAAGGACAACCCTCTATTGGAAGAGAAGACGGACCGCGAGGGGTTCACGGAGACTCCCGCCTCGGCCAACTTCATGGCCCTCATGGGCCACGTCCGCAGGCAAGTCAACGGTGTCTTCAACTCCCTCCGCAGGAGCTACAACGACTTCCGTAAGGAGCACCAAGAAGAGCTCCGAGGTATCCTTTCCGCCGAAGCCCTCTTCGAGGAGCTCCGAGAGACGTCGGCGCAGTCGAAGGCCCTGGACGCGGCCACGGAAGAGTTGGAGATCGGGGACGTCGCTTCGTCTTTGAGACAAACCCTCGAGCAGGTACAAGCGCTCCCAGAGGCAGGGGCGAACCCTGACATCGAAAACTTGCTCCGGCAAGCGGTTGAGCAGCTCGGCGTGGCCCAGGACGTCATACGCCGAGCTGCTTTCATCCGCGAGAGGGCCGGACGGCTCGATACGGCGGCCGACTACCTCGAGACGCAGCTCGAAG
>JAAXJP010000643.1 GCA_012269805.1 Rubrivirga sp. | reverse complement strand
GTTCGGCCCCGAGGCGGGCCGGGTCAGCCGCCGCTGACGGGCGTGATGAGCGCGACCTCGTCGCCGTCGGCGAGCGCCGTCTCGGGCGGGACGTAGCGACGGTTGACCGCGAGACGGACGACCGGCCGGTGCTTCGCGACCGGCGCGTGCGCCTCGGCGAGTTGGTCGAGGAGGTCGCCGGCCGTCGCGCCCGCGGGCACCGTCGCGTCCAGCTCAGACGCCCCGAGCTCACGGCGGAGCACGTCGAACAGGAGGACGCGGACGGACAGGTCGGGCACGGGTCGGGGAAGGCTTGAGATCGGCCGGAGGGCGGGTGAAGCTGGAACGGCGCCGGAAAGCACTCGATCCAACCCGTCCTTTCTCATCGCTCCCCTCCCCCCATGGCATCCACCAACGGAACCCCGAGTGACCGGGTCCAGCGCCCCGGCAAGCTCGACGGCAAGGTCGCGATCATCACCGGCGCCGGCGCCGGCATCGGCGAGGCCATCGCCCACAAGTTCGCCTACGAGGGCGCCGCCGGCCTCCTCCTGGCGGGCCTCCCCGACGACCCGCTCGACCAAGTCAAGGCCGACATCGAAGACCAGTACCCCGGCACCTCTGTCGAGACGTTCGACAAAGATATCGGCGAGCAGGAGAACGCGGAGGCCGCGGTGAAGGCGGCCGTCGACGCGTTCGGCAAGCTCGACGTGCTCGTCAACAACGCGGGCGTACTCCCGACGCTGGCCGAGATCGACGAGTACCCGGTCGGGGACTACCGCCGGTTCGTCCACAACAACATCGACACGACGTTCTTCATGACGCGGGCCGCGATCCCGGAGCTCCAGAAGACGCGCGGGAACGTGGTCTCGGCGGGCTCCGAGGCCGGGTGGAACGGGACGCCCCAGTTCACGCCCTATGGCCCGACGAAGGCCTGGAACCACGCCTTCATGAAGGGGATCGCCGGCGAGCAGGGCAAGTACGGCGTCCGCGCCAACTGCGTCTGCCCCGGCCCCGTCGACACGTCGTGGACCCACGTCGAGACGGGTCCGATGGACGAGGAGACGGTCGAGACGCTGACCGGCGCGACCGCGCTCGGCCGCCGCGCGACGACCGAGGAGATCGCCAACGTCTACGCCTTCCTCGCCTCCGACGAGGCCAGCTACGTGACCGGCGCGCTCTGGCTCGTCGACGGCGCGACGACGATCGTCCACGGGATGCCCGGGAAGGACGTCCCGGAGGACATCAAGGCGGAGCCCGAGGGCAAGCTCACACTCCGCTTCCAACGCGCCTCCGACCCGGCCGACGCGCCGACCCGCTAGGTCCGCCCCGCTCGCCTCGGCCTCCCCGCGGAGGTCCCGAGACGGCCCGATCCGCGCCCGTTCCGGCACCGCGCCGGGACGGGCGCGTTGGGTTTCTCCCCTCTCCCCCTCTGCCATGCTCCTCACCAGCACCTCCATCGAGAACGGCGCCCGCATCGCGCCGGCCTTCGCCTTCTGCACTGCCGCGCCCGACTCCGGCGACCACACCACGCAGGGCGGCGACCGGAACCCGCACCTCGCGTGGTCCGGCGTCCCCGAGGGCACGAAGTCGTTCGCCGTCGTCGTCCACGATCCCGACGTGCCGGCCGACGCGTCCGACGCGAACACGGAGGGCAAGACGATCCCCTCTAGCGCCGAGCGGACCGACTTTTTCCACTGGCTCCTGGTCGACATCCCAGCCGACGTCCGCGAGATCGCCGAGGGCGCGCTCTCCGACGGCGTGGTCGAGAACGGCCGCGCGCCAGGCCGGAGCACGCACGGCATCGAGGGCACGAACAACTTCACCGACTTCCTCAAGGGCTCGCCGATGGAGGGCACCTACGGCGGCTACGACGGCCCCTGCCCACCGTGGAACGACGAGGCGGTCCACCACTACCACTTTGCCGTCTACGCGCTCGACACGGACACCCTCGGACTGAGCGAGGACGGCGACTGGGGCGGGCCGGACGTGCTCGACGCCATCGAGGGCCACGTGCTCGACCAGGCCGAGATCGTCGGGACGTACACGACGAACCCGGACGTCGGCTAACGGCCGGCGGAGGGGCGCCGTGACGTGTCGCCCCTACCGGATGGGACGGCCTACCGCCCGACCCGCACCACCGAGCGGCGCACCGAGGCGGGCGCGGCCCCGTCCGCCTCGGCCGGGAGGCGGACGACGTAGACGCCAGACGCGACGCCGGCGGCGTCCCACTGCACGCGGCCCTCCGAGGCCGACGGGCCGTCGGCCAAGAGTGCCACGCGACGGCCGAGCGCGTCGAACACCTCGACGCGGACGGCGGCGGGCGCCTCCAGCCGGTACGCGACCGTCAGCCGGTCGCCGAACGGGTTGGGGAACGCCTCCAGCGACGCGGCCTCGGGCGACGCCTCGACGGCCGTGCTGAAGGCGGCCTCGAACGTGAACACGTCGCCGTCGCCCAGCGAGCGAACCGGGACGAGGCGGAACACGTCGCCGGCCTCGGGCGCCTCCGTTCCGCCGTCGAACTCCAGCTTCCAGGCCAGCTCCAGCTCGCCGTCGGCGTCGGGCTCGAGGAGGTAGAGCACGTCGCCGTCGCCGAGCTGGCCGTCCCCGTCGTCGTCGTCGAAGGCGACCGCGCGCGGCTGGCCGCCGTCGCCGGTGACCGTGAAGCGGACGTCGACCGGCTGGAACGTGTAGATCCGCGTCGACTGGCCGACGACCTCGTCGGCGACCGTGATCTCGTAGTCGGTCTCGGTCGCGAGGAGGTCGACGGTGAGGATCGCGACGCGCGCCGTCCCGCCCGAGACGGTCACGCCGAGGTCCGTGTCTCCCGCGACCCAGCCCGTCGCCTCCGGGTTCGCGCGGCCCTCGGCGAGGTCCTCGACCACGAGCGCGACCCCGTCGAACACCGGGCTCTCGGCGACGCCGTCGGAAAGCGGGATGCCCTCCAGCACCGTCGTGCCCTCGTCCACGTCGACCACGCTGTAGGTCTTGGTCCCGTCCTCGGCGACCGCGATCACGACGCGGTACTCGTGGCGGGTCAGCGCGTCGAGATCGACGAAGCGGGTCTCGACCGTCCCCTCGCCCTCGCCCTCGACTTGGAGCGCCAGGACGCGGTCGGGCCGCGGGGTCTGCTTGAGGAACGGGACGGTCTCGTCCGACACCGTCGTCGTGCCGTCCGAGAGCGCGACGCGGAAGCGGGCCTCGCGCGCATTGGGGAGCGCCGCGAGGTCGACCTCGACGGCCTGCTCCGCGTCGGCGCCAAGCTCGGGCGTGTCGATGACGGTGTAGGTCTGGCCGCCGTCGACGCTGTACGCGACCTCGGCCGTGAGCGCGTCGCCGTCGGCGTCGGCGGCGAGGAACGAGAGCGTGGTGCCAGTGCCGCTGAGGCGCGGGTCGAACCGGAGCGCCTCGTCTCGGAGCGTCAGCTCGGGCGGCGCGTCGCCGGGGTTGTCGAGCGCGAACGGCGCGCTCGTGTCGCGGCCGACGATCCGCCCGTCCTCGTTCCGCACCCAGAGCCGGACGCGCGCCCGCGCGGCGTCGGCGAACGCCGAGGCGTCGACCTCGAACGATCCGTCGGCGACGGGCGCCTCGCCGAGCTTCTGCCAGCGAGAGGGGTCGTCGGTCCGGTTGAGCCAGACCTCGACGGTGTCCTCCGCCGTCCGCGTCGTCGTCCACGTGACGGTCTGCGGCCCGGCCCACCGCGCGCCCGAGGCGGGCGCCGTCACGGCCACGGCGTCGGGGTCCTGGCGGACCTTCGAGAACAGCCAGTCCTGCATCAGCCCGTTGCGGAACCACGGCCCCCACGGCCCGTGGCCGACGGTCGGCTCGCTCCAGTAGATCAGGTCGGCGTTGGCGTCGATCGCCGCCGCGAGGGAGTCGCTCCCGATGGCGCCGGGGCAGTCGAAGGCCCGCGCGCCGATGGGCGACCGCCGGCAGTGCGTGTAGATCACGTCACGCCCGAGGTCCTCCAGACGCTGGATCACGCGGCGCGTCTCGCCGGCCGGCACGACGCCGTCGGCCTCGCCGGTAAAGGCCCAGATCGGGAGGTGGAGGAGCCGCTCGGCCTGGGAGGGGCAGCCCTCGCCGCG
>JAAXJP010000719.1 GCA_012269805.1 Rubrivirga sp. | reverse complement strand
GCCTCGCCCTCCTCACCGCCCTCCTCGTCGCGGCCTCGGCCCAGGCCCAAACGGTCCCCGTGACGACCGACTCCGAGACGGCCCGCGACCACTACTCACTGGCCCTCCAGCGGGTCTCGCACGTCGACATGGACGGGGCGCGGGCGCACCTGGACGCCGCGCTCGACGCCGACCCCGAGTTCGCGCTCGCCCACGTCTACCGCGCGTGGCTCTCGCCGCCCGCCGACCGGGACGAGCACCTCCGCCGGGCCCAGGCGGCGCGCCCCTCCGCCGCCGAGCGCCGGATCGTGGAGGCCTATGCCGCCCACCACGACGGCGACCACGACCGCGAGATCGAGGTCATGGAAGCCCTTTACGAGGCGCACCCCGACGACGGCGACGTGGCGACGTGGCTCGGCAACGAGCTCTACTTCGGCGAGCGCTACGACGAGGCCGCCGCCGTCCTCCGCCAGGCCCTCGCCGCGAACCCAGGGGACGTCGCGGCGCTCAACATGCTGGGCTACGCGCTCAAGGAGGCCGGCGACGCGGCCGGCGCCGAGGCGGCCTTCCTCGACTACATCCTCGCCGCGCCCCACGAGGGCAACCCGTACGACTCGTACGGCGAGTTCTTGCTCGGCGAGGGGCGGATCGACGAGGCCGAGGTCCAGTTCACGAAGGCTCTCGCTCGCGACCCGGACCTGACCGCCAGCCAGGACCAGCTCGTCGAGATCGCCATCCGGCGCGCGAACCGGACGTTCGAGCAGGCCGTCGCCAGCGGCGACGCCGAGGCGGTCGCGGCACTCTACACGGCCAGCGCCGTGGCGTACCCGCCCGACGCGCCGCCCGTCCGGGGGCGCGAGGCCATCGGCGAGCTGTTCGCCAGCATCGTCGCCAGCGGCGTCGACGGCGTGACCCTGGAGACCCACGAGGTCCGCTCGATGGGGACCATGGCCCTCGAGTTCGGCACCGGGCGGATCCGCGCGGGCGGCGAGGACGGCGACCCGTTCAGCTACAGCGTCCTGTGGGCGAAAGACGGGGACCAGTGGCGCCTGCACCGCGACATCTGGAACTCGGACGGGCCGCAGACGGCGACCGCCAGCAACTGACCTGCACGACGCCTGGGACGGCACACCCGGCGAGATCCTCCGGCCGTGCCCGGGACGGCCGGAGCCTCGCCGCGGACGTCGCACCGCGGACAACTCGAGCAGCCTCGGCGCCTGCCAGCCGCCACATGGCGCCGCGTCCGCTCCTTCACTGACCGAGCCAAGAGCTACCGCCATGACCCGCCTCCACCTGACGCTCGCCCTCGCGCTGGCGGCCCTCGTGATCACGCCCACCGCCCGCGCGCAGGGGCCACCCGCGCAGCCCCTGCCCTACCAGACGGGCGACCCGGCAGACTGGCCTCCGGAGCTCGACGCGGTGATCGCCGCGCCGAACAACCACACGGTGCTCCTAGAGAACGACCACGTCCGTGTGCTGGAGGTGCGGTTAGCGCCCCACGAGGTGGAGGCCCTCCACCACCATCGCTGGCCCAGCGTGCTCTACGTGATGGAGGCCGGCCACTTCATCGACCGCGACGCGGACGGGCGGGTCATCGTGGACACCCGCGACATGGAGCGCTTTCCGCCGCTGCCCTTCACGATGTGGAAGGACGCGGAAGCCCCCCACTCGGTCGAGAACCTGAGTGACGCACCGATCCGGCTCGTCCGGGTCGAGCTGAAGCAGGCGAGACGCTGAGCCCGCCCGGGGGCCCACCCGCGGCCGACCGTCGCGCTGCCTGTCTGCGACCGTCGCGCTGCCTGTCTGAACGTCGCCTTCCACAAACCCTCTGATACAGCATGAACACCCCCGACTACTTCCACCTCCGGCCCGAGATCGAGAAAGCCTACGGCTACGCCCACGCCGTCCGGATCGGCCGCGCCGTCAAGGTCTCCGGCGCCGTCAGCATGGACGACGACGGCAACCCGACGGCCGTCGGCGACCTCGCCCAGCAGATGCGGAACGTCTACGACGACCTCCGCCGCGTCCTCGACCACTACGGCCTCACGTTCGACGACGTACTCGTCGAGAACGTGTTCACGACCGACATGGCCGGGTTCCTCGAAGCGGCGGGGTACCGGAGCGAGGTCTACACCCGGCAGTTCCCGACAGGGAGTTGGCTGGAGGTGAAGGGGCTCGCCCTGCCCGAGTTCCTGATCGAGATCGAGCTCGAAGCCCACACGCCCTGACCCCCCGTCGCTGGCGCCGACTGCCGGCAACGCCCCTCGCCCTCCTCAATACCTCAGACCCATGGCTCAGACCGTCATTATCACCGGATGCAGCAGCGGCTTCGGCCGCGACCTCGCGCTCGCGCTCGCCCGCGGCGGGCCCCGCGTCGCCGCGACCATGCGCGCGCCCGATGGCAAGAACGCCGAGGCCGCTCAGTTCCTCCTCCAACGGGCCGAGGGCGACGGGCTGAGCCTCCGCGTCCTCGACCTCGACGTGACCTCCGACGCGTCCGTCGAAGCCGCGGCCGGCTCCCTGCCCCAGGACTGGGGCGCGCCCGACGCCGTCGTTAACAACGCCGGGCAGATGTTCGGCGGGATCACCGAGGCGTTCACGCCGGCCGAGATGGCCCACCAACTCGACGTCAACGTGGTCGGCGTGCACCGCGTGACGCGGGCGTTCCTGCCGGCCATGCGCGAGCGGGGCCGCGGCCTGATCGTGAACATGAGCTCGACGGCGGGGCGCGCGGCTGTCCCCTTTTTCGGGGTGTACCACGCCTCGAAGTGGGCGCTTGAAGGCTACTCGCAGGCGCTCCGCGGCGAGCTGGCTTCGTCGGGCATCGACGTCGTGCTCATCGAGCCGGGGCCGTTCGCGACCAATCTGTTCCCCAACACGGTCCGTCCGGAGGACGCCGACGGTCGCGCCGAAACCTACCCGGCCGCCGTCCACGAGGCGTTCGAGGGGGTGGGCGCCGCCTTCGACGCCCTCTTCGCCGACCCCGACGCGCCGACCGACCCGGGCGTGGTCGTCGACGCCATCGCCGGACTGATCGAGGCGGCCCCCGGCACGCGCCCGCTCCGCACGTGCGTCGGCGTCGACTTCGGGGTCCGCGATCGGAACGCGGCCATCGAGCCCCACGACGTGGGACTGCTGGAGGCGCTCGGCATGACCGACCTCGCCACGCTGACCGGCGCCGACCCTACCGGGGTGGTGCCGGCCGCCGGCGGCGACGGCACGGCCGAGCAGGCGGCGCTCGCCGACGCGGTCACGTTCGAGTTCGAGCAGACGGCGACCGGGCCGGGCACCTTCGAAGGCACGTTCACGGCGTCCGGCGCCGTCGAGGACGCGGGCACGACCGAGGACGCGCTCGACGTGTCGAGCCCGGAGGGCGCCTCGCCGCTCGTCGCCACCTTCCGCCGGACGGTCACCGGCGCGCGCGGGACGCTCGTGCTCACAGGCGACGCGACGGTCGACCTCGCCGACCCCTCGGCCGCCGCTGTCGACGGGTCGTGGCAGGTCGAGAGCGCGACGGGCGGCTACGCCGGCCACACCGGGTCGGGCTCGATCTCGGGCACGGCCGACTTCACGCGCGAGCGGCCGCACGGCCGCCTCCGCTACGACGGCTCGCTCCGGGCGGACGCGTGAACGGCGCCGACCTCAAACGCGGGCTGACGCTCGTCCCGACGGCGGCCGTCGTGATCGCGGTCGTCATCGGGACCGGCGTGTTCGTCAAGGCCCGCGTGATGACGTGCAACGTGGGCTCGCCGGGGGCGGTCCTGGCCGTCTACGCCCTCGCCGGCCTGCTCACGTTGGCGGGCGCGCTCGCCTACGCCGAGCTGGCGACGATGATGCCCCGCGCGGGCGGCGACTACAACTACCTCGGGGCCGCGTTCGGCCGGCGCTGGGCATTCCTCTACGGCTGGATGCAGACGTTCGTCGCGATGGGCGCCGGTGGGGCCGCGATCGCGATCCTGTTCGTCGTCTTCCTGAACGACCTCGTGGGCGGGGCGTTGCCGCCGTGGGCGGTCCGCGGCGTCGCGCTCGCGGTCCTCGGGGTGGTCGGCGCGCTCAACCTCGCCTCGGTGCGGGCGTCCGGGCGCATCGCGACCGCACCGAGG
>JAAXJP010000548.1 GCA_012269805.1 Rubrivirga sp. | reverse complement strand
GCTGGCCCCCCGGCGGGCGCCGTCGGCCAGCACGCCCGCGCCCGCCCGGCCGGCCCGTCGGGGGCGGGGGGGGCCGGCGGGAGCGGGGCGGGCTCGGGGGGCGGCGGCGCGGGCGCGCCCGGCGAGAGGTCGAGCGTGCCGCCGGCGCGCACGGCGGCCTTGCGGGGAGTCGGGGTCGAGTCGTCGGCCATCATCGAAAAAGGTCGGCCCGGAAGCTACGGGCTATTCGGGGGCGGCCTCGCTCGTCCCGCCCACGACGTCGAACCCGACCGCTTCGACGGCCCCGACCAGCTGCTCGCGCGTCGCTTCGGGGCCGGCGTCGACCGTCGCGCGGCCGATCTCGACGGACTGCACGACGGCGTTCGACACGCCCGCGAGGGCCTCGCGGACAGACGCGACACAGTGGTCGCAGGTCATGCCCTTGATCTCGAGGACTTCGACGTGGCGGTCGGGCATCAGCTTCATCGTCATAGCGGAGGGGGGCGCGGTGTTAGGCGGAGCGGAGCCGCAGCGCGTTGCCGATCACGAACAGGTCCGAGAACACCATCGCGAGGGCAGCGAGCATCGGAGAAAGGAGGAGGCCGAGGGCCGGGTACAGGACGCCGGCGGCGACCGGGATGAGGACCACGTTGTAGGCGAAGGCCCAGAAGAGGTTCTGGCGGATGTTGCGGAGCGTGGCCCGCGCGACGCCGACGGCGCGCTCGACGGCCTCGATCTCGCCCCCCGCGAGGACCACGTCGCCGGCCTCGATGGCGACGTCGGTGCCCGTGCCCATCGCGAGCCCGGCGTCGGCGCGGGCGAGGGCGGGCGCGTCGTTGATGCCGTCGCCAACGAACGCGACCGTGCGGCCTCCCTTCTGGAGCGCGGCCACGGCGTCGGCCTTCTCGTCAGGCAGCACCTCCGCGCGGACGGTCTCGATGCCGAGCTCGCGGGCCACGGCGCGGGCCGTCGTTTCGGCGTCGCCGGTGATGAGGGCGAGGTCCAGGCCACGCGGCCGGAGCGCGTCGAGCGCGGCGCGGGCGCCGGGCTTGAGCGGGGCGGAGACGGCGACGAGGGCGGCCGGCGTGCCGTCGACGACGACCCAGACGGGCGTCTTGCCCTCGGCCGCGAGCGCCTCGGCCCGCTCGCGGACGGCGTCGTCCAGCGTGACGCCGAGGCGGTCGAGGTAGCGCGCGGCGCCGACAGCGACGCGCCGGCCCTCTGTGGTGCCGGCGACGCCGTAGCCGGGCACGGCCTCGACGTCGGTCGCCTCGGGCGTGGCGGGAGCGTGCTCGACGAGCGCGCGCGCGATGGGGTGCTCGCTCTGCCGCTCGACGGCCGCCGCGAGGCGCACGGCCGCGTCGGCGTCGGCCCCGCCCAGCGCGACGACGTCGGTGACGGCGGGACGGCCGACGGTCAGCGTGCCGGTCTTGTCGAACACGACCAGGTCCGCCTCGGCGAGCGCCTGCAGGCCGGCCCCCTCGCGCACGAACGCGCCCTTCTCGGCCGCGCGGCCGGTCCCGACGAGGACCGAGATCGGCGTGGCGATGCCCATGGCGCAGGGGCACGCGATGATCAAGACCGAGACCGACGCCACGAGCGCGTACGTCAGCCGCGGGTCGGGCCCGACGACCATCCACGCGGCGAACGTGACGGCGGCCGTGGCGAGCACGACCGGGACGAACACGCGGACGACGCGGTCGGCGAGGGCCTGGATGGGCGGCTTCGAGCCCTGCGCGTCCTCCACCATCCGGACGATCCGCGCGAGCGCCGTCGCCCCGCCGACGGCGGTCGCCGCGACCGTGAGCGCGCCGGTCCCGTTGACGGTCCCCGCCGCGACCGTCGCCTCCGGCTCCTTCTCGACCGGCACGGGCTCGCCCGTCATCGCCGACTCGTCGACGAACGACCGGCCCTCGAGTACGGTCCCGTCGACCGGCACGCGGGCGCCGGGCTTGACGAGCACGCGGTCGCCCGCGACGACGTCCGCCAGCGGGACCTCGACCGGGTCGGCGCCGCGGAGCACGAGCGCCGTCGGGGGCTGGAGGTCGAGGAGCGCGCGGATCGCCTCGCCGGCCCGCCCCTTCGCGACCGCCTCGAGGTAGCGCCCGGCCAGGATCAGCGTGATGATGGTCGCGGCGGCCTCGAAGTAGACGTGGTCGGCTCCGGCCGGGAGCACGCCCGGTGCGAGCGTCGCCACGACCGAGTAGCCGTACGCGGCCGACGTGCCGAGCATCACGAGCGTGTCCATCGACGGGGCGCCCGTGCGGAGCGCGGCCCAGCCGGCGCGGAAAAAGTGGAGGCCCGGCCCAAACTGGACCGCCGTCCCCAGCACGAGCGACACCCAGCGGACCGTCTGCACGCCCACGGTGCCGTCGATCCAACCGGCGGCGGCGGGCACGACCATCGGCACCATCTCGAGGAGCCAGATGGGGATCGTGAGGCCGACCGCCCACCACAGCCGAGTCCGCTGGCGGTCGCGCTCGGCGTCCTGGGCCGCGGCCCGCGCGGCGTCGTCACGAGCGGCGGCCTCGGTCTCGGCGCCGAACCCGGCGCGGCGGATGGCCTCGGCGATCGCGGCGTCGCTCAGCCCCGGCTGGGCGCGGACGGTCGCCCGCTCGGTCGCCAGGTTCACGCCCGCCTCGGCGACGCCGTCGAGGCGGGAGAGGACGCGCTCGACGCGGGCCGAGCAGGAGGCGCACTCCATCCCCTCCACGCGGAGGGTCACGGTACGACCGGTCGGATCGACGGGTGGCGGGGCGGTGGTGGGCATGGAGCGCGCGGCGTTTTGGGGTGATACGCCCTGGACCCGGCTCCAGAGTTCCGTGAAGTGCCCGCCTAGCTCGCGGGCTCGGCGAGCGCGCGGAGAATGGGGCACTCGGCGCGCGTCTCGTCGCGCCCACCGCAGGCGTCGGCCAACTCCGCGAGCGCGTCGCGCGTCCGCTGCAGCTCGGTGATCCGGGCGTCGAGGTCGGAGATCTTCTCGACGGTCCGCCGGTGGACGGCCGCGGCGTCGGCGTGGGCGTCGCGCGAGAGGGCGAGGAGGCCGGCGGCCTCGTCGAGCGTGAACCCGAGCGTCTGGGCCCGCCGGAGCGCGCGGAGGCGGCGGAGCGCGGCCTCGTCGTAGTCGCGGAACCCGCCGGCCGTGCGGCGGGGCTCGGCGAGGAGCCCGCGCCGCTCGTAGTAGCGGACGGTGTCGACGGAGACGTCCGCGGCCTCGGCAAGGCGCCCGATCGTCACAGCGCCGCGACGACGCGCTGGAGCCGGTCGCGGACTTCGGTCGCCACGCGGTCGAGCTCGTCGTTCTCGATCGCGGCCATGCTCGCGACCGGGTCGATGGCGGCCACCTCGGTGCGCCCGTCGCCGAGGTCCCGGAGAATCACGTTGCAGGGCAGCATCGCCCCGATCCGCGGCTCGGCCTGGATCGCCTGGTGGGCGAGCGGCGGGTTGCAAGCGCCGAGGATCTTGTAGCCCGGCACGTCCACGTCGATCTTTTTCTTGAGGGTCGCCTGGACGTCGATCTCGGTGAGCACGCCGAAGCCCTCGTCCTTGAGCGCGGAGGTCGCGCGCGCCTCGGCGGTGGCGAGGTCGGCGTCGAGGGTGCGGGTGAAGGTGTAGTCGGCCATCGGGGTCGGGAGGGTGGACGGGTTTGTACGCGACCGCGACCGCGAGGAGCCCGCCGCCGATCCGAACGGCAGCGTGCGGGGGACGACTAGAGCGCTGCGAGGAGGCGGCCGCAGGCGTCGGCGCAGGTCCGGCAGCACTCGCCGCAGATGCGGCAGTGCTCGTGCTCGTCGGCGTGGCGCTCGCACGACTCGGCGCAGGTGGCGCAGGCGGTCTGGCAGGCCTGGACCTGGGCACGGAGGACCTCCACCGAGGTCTCGGTCTGGCGGGCGACGACGGTCGCCGTGGCGGCGCACACGGCGGCGCAGTCGAGGTCGGTGCGGATGCAGTGGGCCATCGCGCCCGGGTCGTCGCCGGCGAGGCAGGCGTCGGCGCAGGCGGTGCAGCACTGGACGCAGTCGAGGGCCGACTCGATTACCGCCTTGATCGCGTCGAGGGCGTCGGAGGGGGAGGGGTGGGCGTCGAGGATCTGGAGCGTCATGGAGGGGCGTGGAGA
>JAAXJP010000459.1:1638-4131 GCA_012269805.1 Rubrivirga sp. | reverse complement strand
GTCCTCGACCCGTACCTCACCGGCGAGCGCCGCGACCGGATCGCCGCCGTCGCGGCCGCCCGGGCGTTCGGCGTCGTGCCCGTGCTGGAGGGGCTCGTCGATCCGGGCAACGTCAACGCCGTCCTGCGAAGCGCCGAGGGGCTGGGCTTCGGCGCGGCCCACGTCGTCGCGCTCGAGGGCGACGCGGCCGACCTCGCGGCCCAGATCCGCGGCGGCGAGGACGAGCCGACCGTCGCCGACCGCCGGGCCACGCGCCGGGCCAGCCAGGGCGCCCACAAGTGGGTCGAGCTCCGGGCCTGGGACGACGCGGAGGCCTACGTCCGCTGGGTCCACGAGCGGGGGGGGAAGGTCGCCGTCACCGCCCTCCGCGACGACGCGCTCCCCATCGACGCTTGGGACTTCTCGCAGCCGACCGCCCTCGTCGTGGGCAACGAGCACGCGGGGGCCAGCGACGCCATGCTGGAGGCCGCCGACGCCGCGCTCCTCCTCCCCCTCGACGGGTTCGTGCAGAGCTACAACGTGTCGGTCGCCGCCGCGCTCGCGCTCTACCACGCCCGCGCCGACCGCCTCCGCCGAACGGGCCGCCACGCCGACCTGGACGCCGACGCCCAGCGCCGCCTCCGCGCCCACTACACCGCCCGCGCCGTCCCGCTCGCGGAAGCGCTCCTCGCCGAGCACGTCCGACGGAGGAGGTGAGGAATGGGCAGCCCGACCCACGCCCGGTCGCGCGATCTCCCGTACGCTCCGACCCCGCCCCTCCCCCCTCCGATGCCGACCTCGCCGACCCACAGGCTCCGCCTCCTCGCCGTCTCGCTCCTCGTCCCGCTCGCCTGGGGCTGCGCCTCCGCCGAAGACGCCTACGTCGACGGGATGGAATACGAGACGGCCGGTGACTACGCCGCCGCGGCCGACGCCTACGCGACCGCGCTCGAACGCGACCGGAGCCTCCCCAACGTGGCCGGCCGGCTGAGGGTCGCCGGCCGCGAGGCCGTCCGCCGCTGGGTCGCCGAGGCGGGCGCGGCCGGCCCCGAGCGCGCCGCCGACGCCTACCTCACCGCCCAGGCCCTGGTCGACCGCGCCGCGGCCGTCGGCGTGGACCTGGAACGGCCGGCGACGTTCGGGGCCGACCGCGAGGCGGCCGTGTTCGCCGCCCTCGAGGCCGTCTACGCCGACGCCGAGGCGGCCTACGGTGCGGGCGACTACGACCGCGCGCTCGACCGCACGCGCCGTGCCCGCCGCTACGCGCCCGACGCCGACTGGACCGCGGCGCTGGACGCGCTCGCCGTCGACGCCCACACGGCCTGGGCCGAGGCCGACCTCGACGCCGGCCGGTTCCGCTCGGCGCTCGGCCGCATCGAGTCGGCCGCCGCCCTCGGCCCGGCCCCCGACCGACTCGCCGCGCTCGACGCCCTCCGCGCGGCCACCCTCGACCTCGGCGCCGTCGTGGCCGCGGTCCTCCCCGCCGAGGGCGACGACGACGTGCCCGAGGTCTTCCTGCGCGACCTGACCGACGTCCTCGCCGAGGACCACCTCGCGGGGGCCGACCCGTTCGTCGTCCTCATCGACCCCGCCGACGTCCGGCGGTGGGCGCGCGACCGCCGCCGCGGGCCCGACCTGAGCGACAGCCCCCGCCGCCTCGCCGACGCCGCGGCCGACCTCGGCGCCGACCTCGGCGCCATCGCCGTCGTCGACCGGATCACCGAGCGCGAGGCGTCGGAGGAGCCCAGGACCGAGCGCGCCCGCGTCCGCGCCACGGGCGCCCAGGCGACGTACTCGGTCCGCGAGATCGACCTGACGCTCGCCGCCGAGGCCGACGTGGTCGTCGTCGATGCCGGGGGGCGGACCGTCTGCGACGCGTCCGTCCGCGCCGAGGGCCGCGCGAGCTACGACCGCGCCAGCTACCCGGGCGACTGGCGCGAGCTCGACCTCCCGCGCTCCGCCCGCGCCGCCTTCTCCGACGACGGGGCCGACCGGGCCTACGCCGAGGCGCTCGACGCCCTCCGCGACCGGCTGGCCGCGGCCCTCGCCGCCCGCGCCGGTCGTTGCCTCTCGCCCCTCGTGCCCTAGAGGCCGGCGCCGCCCGGTCCGCCTCGGCGCCGAGGCGGACCGGGCTGGGGGGCCTAGAGCCCGTAGTGCTCGCGGACGGCCTTCTGCGCGCTCTGGACCGACTTGAGCGTCTCCTTGAGCAGGTTCTGCTGGCTCTTGTGCATCGCGTCCGGGTCGATGAGGTCGGTCGGGCGCTCGCCACGCTCGGCCGCCTGCATCTGCTCGCGGAGGTGGAGGTCGACGAGGGTCGTGAAGGGCGGGACGAGGGCCTTCGCCTGCGCCCGCATGGGGTGCTCGCTCTTGCCCACGTGCCGGAGCCGGTCGAACGTGTTCGTCGAGTCGAGGAAACCGACGTCGAGCGCCAGCGCCCGGGCCATCCGGACGACCGGCTGGATCACCCGGGCCCGGAGGTCGAGGCCCGTCCGTCCGTCGACCTCCTCGACCTCG
>JAAXJP010000459.1:0-1628 GCA_012269805.1 Rubrivirga sp. | reverse complement strand
CGCCGGAGAGCGTGCGGAGGTCGAAGCACAGCGCGCCGCGCGCCGGCGCCCCGGCGGCGGAGCCCGAGGCCCACGCGTCGAAGGCGGCCGTCCACTGCGAGACGGGCTGGCGGAACGCGCCGTGGCTGGCGTCGATGCCGTTCTCGGGGTCGCCGTAGCCGCACTGCCGGAGCGCCTCGACGACCCGCGTCGCCAACCTCTCGTAGTAGGCCGCCGCGCGGTCGGCGTCGGCCGCGTCGGGGTCGGCGTAGACGAGGCCGTTGTCCTGCCACGCCTTGAGGACCGACTCGCGGCGGCCGGCGGCGCCGAACGTGAGCCACGCCCACGGCCCGTCGTAGGCCTCGGCGCCGAGCTCGTCGCGGAGGTCGCGCTCGACGGTCGAGAGCACGCGGCGCTTGAGCTGGTCGTCGATCTCGGTGACGAGGTCGAGCAGGTCCTCGGAGTGGATGCCCTGGTGGTAGAGCCGGTAGAGCCGCCGGTTCGAGTCGGCCCGGAGCGCGGCCAGTTCGTCGACCGACTGGGCCCGCTCGAGCCGCTCGGTCGTCGCGACGGGGTCGAGCCCGCGGAAGTGCGAGACGTCCTCGGCCGTGAGGAGCCCCTCGAGCCCGCCGCTGTCGGCGTCCACGACGACGATCCGGCGGATCCGCTCGCGCATCATGGTCCGCATGGCGTCGTAGAGCCGCTCGTCGGTCCGGAGCGCGATGGGCGGGCGCTCGACGAGGTCCATCGCCGGGGCGTCGGGGCTCTCGCCGGCCGCGAGGACCCGCTCGACCAAGTCGCCCTCAGTCACGAGCCCGACCGGCACGCCGTCCTGCACGAGCACGACGGCGTCGGCGTCGGTCCCGGACATGACCTGGGCCGCCTCCCTGACCGTCGCGCCGACCTCGACCGTCGGCGGCTCGGCGCGGAGGACGCTGCCCAGCGTCGTGTCGAACAGGAGGAACGCGCCCGACGCGTCGATGTCCTCGTCGAGCGTCCGGACGTAGCGCTTGATGTCGGCGTCGAAGTAGGCCTTGAACGTGTCGTTCTCCTTGACCAGCCGCTGGAAGCTCTCGGCCGCGATGAGCGCGCACGACGTCTGCTCGACGGCCCGGGCCTCGTACGGGAGCGCGCCGCCCTGGAGCAGGCCGTAGGCCCCAAAGTGGGCCCCCGTCCCGGCCATGTTGACGGTCCGGCTGCTCTCGGCCTCCTCGAGGCGGACGAGCCCCTCGGTCACGACGTAGAGCGCGCGGTGGATGTCGTCGCCCTGCTGGAGGATGACCTCGCCGGGGGCGTACAGCTCGAGCGTCATCTTCTGGAGCAGCGACTGGCGCTCCTCGTCGGAGAGGATGTCGAACGGTTCGGTCTCGGCGAGGAGCTCGGCGATCTGGGCAGACAGCGACGGGGCCATGCGGACGGGTAGGGAAAGAGGGGCCGGGGCCGGCTAGGACGCGAAGCCGCCGGGCCGGATCCCCCGCGCCCGCCCAGGGCTGGGGAAGTTGACCGAGTCGTCAAGCCCGCCGAGGCGGGCGGGCTCGTTCTTGGGGGTCTCCCGCCCCCCCACCCCCAGGGCCGCAGGGGGCCCCCGCCACCCCCCGGGGTTGGCCCACCCGGAGAAAGGACCGCCGGCCGCCGCCCGGGAGTTAGGA
>JAAXJP010000147.1 GCA_012269805.1 Rubrivirga sp. | reverse complement strand
GGCGGCGGCGGGCGGCGCCGCGGCGCCCCCCCCCCCCCCGCCCCCGCCCCCCCCCCCCCGCGGCGGGCGCCCCCCCCCCCCGCCCCCCCCCCCCCGCCCCCGTGGGACGTGTCGAGCGGAGGCGAGGCCTACGCCGAGCAGTGGGCTGGGAGATTCTCGACGGGCTTGCCGTCGGCCCCCTGCGGCACGATCTCGACCATGATCACCTGGTCGCTAAAGTCGGCCGGCGAGCCCGTGTCGCGGAGGTCGTGGAAGCCGTCGCGGCCCACGTAGTCGACGACGCGGTAGGTGCTGAGCGGGTCGCACTCGTCGTCGGCCTCGAGGACGGTGTTGACGGTGTCGGTCCACCCGTCCCCCTGGCCGTCGTTCCCCTTCGTCTTGTACGACCCCGTCCAGTCGTAGCCGTACTCCTTCGTGGCCCAGAGGCTCTTGTTGGGGTTGTGGTAGTCCGGGTGCTCGGGCGGGAGGTTCCAGTTGTGGATGTCCTCGAAGGCGATCCGCCAGCGCTGGTCGTTGTTCGGGTCGGTCTCGACCATGGCCCAGGGCCCCTCACGGGGGTCGCTGAACGAGACCGTCGAGGCGTCGAGGGCCCAGTGGGTCCAGTTCCAGTCGCTCGCGCGGTAGTCGTAGGCCGCGAGGGCGTCGAGAAGCGCTTGGCCCGAGAGGCCGCCCTTGTTCGTCTTCCTCGACTTGTCCCAGACAAGATTGGGGTAGCGGCTCGGGGCCGAGCAGTTGGTCGAGACGCCGATGGCGAAGTTCATCTGGGTGCCGGGCTCGAGGTAGACCTCGGTCCCGATGTTCCGCTGGCCGTTGCGGCCGTTGCCGGGCGCGTAGACCATCTCCGGGAGCGGCTGCTCCTCGGGGGCCACGCCCGGGAGCGTCCGCTGAAGGAAGATCGCCGAGCAGTACCCGGCCATCGAGTCGATAAACTGGATCCGGAGGAACCCGCCGCTGCTCACGCGGAGCACGCTGACCGACTGGGACTCGTTGATCTCGTGATCGGCGACCACCGTGTCCCGGTCCGTGACGTATCTGAACTCGCCTCGGACGTAGACGTCGACGCCGTTGCCGCCGTCGTAGCTGGCCTCGGCGACGTACGTCCCGCCCATCATCTGGCCGGTCCGGCGGGCGCACTTGTTCTTGCCCGTGGCGCAGTCAGAGACTTCGGGACCGAAGGCGCGGATGGCCTGGTCGATGTCGGTCCCGTAGCGGTGGATGTCCGCCGAGGCGGTGTTGAATGCGGTCCGCGCGATCTCGCGGGCGATGACGTCGGCCTCGTACTCGCCTTGGTGCGCAGATGCTTGAACATCTGCCTCCTGGGTCGTGTAGAGGAGCGTCGCGCCGCCGATGCTGGAGGCGAGGACGAAAAGGAGGGCTGCTTTACCCATGGGTCTGTTGGAGTGGGGAGCCGGGGCGCCAGGGCGGGATCAGAAGGGGCGGATCTCGATGGTCGTGCCCCAGTTGAGGCCCGCCCTGGGGATGAGGCGCGCCCGGTGAAGCGGGAACAGCGTGGGCATGACGACGAACTCGATTCGGACGTAGTCGGCCTCTTCGGAGAGCTCGTCCGGGACACGCTGCCCGTCGCTGTCCCGGGGCTCGATGTAGAAGTAGCGGAGGCCCTTCGGCGAGCGGTACTCGTCGGTGACGGCCCACGTGGGGTCGACGCCGATCCAGTCCTTCTGCTTGGTGTTGTAGCGGCCCGTCCGCGTCGAGCGGACGAGGTCGTAGGCCTGGAGCGTCACGTCGTCGTCCGGGGTCACGCCCTGCTCGACGACGAGCCGCGTCGCGTCGTCCTCGACGAGCTCGTAGCGGACCTCGACGCGCTGCACGACGGAGTCGGAGACGGTCGCCTCGTGGTAGTAGTACTCGAACTCCCGGGTGTACGGGGCGCCCCCGATGGTCTCGGTCTCGGTCTCGAACCGGTCCCGGGCCCGGCCGAACCGGGCGCCGAGCTTGACGATGTCGTCCTCGAGCCACTCGCCGAAGCCGAGCGCCTGGGACTTCGCGTGGTACACGGCCTGACGCTCGATCGTGGCCTGGCGGTTCTGGGCGTTCTGCCCGACCAGCGCCAGCCCGAGGGTCATGGCGACCAGCGTCGCGACGAGGTTGTCGTAGATGAACTGCATGGCAGAGCGGGGTCGTCAGACCGAGACTTCGCAGTCCGGGTAGGCGGCTTGGTGGTCGTCGATGTCGCGCTGCCGGTCCGTGACGTCGTCTTCGGCATCGGCGAGGACGTCGTTGGCGCGGTCGAGGGCGGCCTGGGCCGTGGCCGTCGCCGCGGCGGCGGCGGCGGCGGCGGCGGCCGTCTGGGCCGCCGCGGCCGAGGCAGTGGCCAGGACCGCCTCGGCCGCCGTGAGCGCCGACTGGGCAGGCGCGATGGCCGCCTGGGCCTGCGCGACGGCGCGGTCGGCGTTCGTCAGCGCGGACTGGGCCGCGTTCAGCGCCGACTGGGCGCTCGCGAGGCCCGAGGTGGCCGACGTCACGGCCGACTGGGCGGAGGCGACCGTAGCCTGCGCCGCCTCGGCGGCCTGGACCGCCGTGTTGTAGTCGGCGACGCGGTCGTTGTAGGTACCTCGCTTGGCGAGCCAGTCGAAGTAGTGGCCCCACGAGTTGTAGCGAACGGCGTACGCCGCGTTCATGGCCGCCTCGGCTTGGTTCATGGCCGTCCGCGCCGTCCCGATGGCGGCCTCCGCCGCGGCCGCGGCCGCCTGCGCCGGGCCGACGGCGGCCTGCGCCTGCGCGAGCCGGGTCTGGGCCGTCGTGACGTTCTGCTGGGCCGCCGCGACGGCCGTGGCGCGGGTGGCGCGGGTGGCCTGCGCCGAGGCGAGCTGGCTCTGTGCCGTGGCGAGCGCCGCGGCCGCCGCGTTCCGCGCCGATTGGGCGGCGGCGAGTTGGGCTTGGGCTTCTGCGTTCGCCGCGTCGGCCGAGGCCTGGGAGGCCTGGGCGGCGACGAGGCCGTCTCGGGCGACGGCCACCTCCAGGGAGGCCGCCGTCCGGACACCGACCGCCTGGTCGAGGAGGGCGCGCAGCGCCGACATCCGAGCGTTCCACACCCCGACCTCGGCCTCGCACGTCGCGCCGCCCTCGCCCTCGACCGCGATCGACCGCCGGAGGTACTCCGCCGCGATCTTCGTGTCGAAGCTGAGGACGCGCGACAGGCTCACCTCCATCGGCTGGACGACGCCGGCGCGGTTCCGGAGCACGTTGGACCGCGCAAAGACCTGGACGCGCTTGTGGTTCGTCCGGTAGGTCACCGGCACGTCGCTGTCGGCCGACTCCACGTAGTCCACCTCGACCCGGATCTCGACCGGGAGCGGGGCGCCGTCGGGGGTCTCGAGGTCGACCGACTGCCAGTCGTTCCCGCTGATGTCGTCGACGTCGTCGCAGGCGACGGTCGCCGGGAGCGGGTCGAGCACGCGGCAGTCGGCCCCTCCGAACGTGGCCGGCTCCGAGAACTCGTCCGTCCGAATGTCGATGAGGTCGTCGAACGAGATCGTGTCCCGCTCGGCCCGCGTCATCGTCGCCGGCAGGCCGTAGCGGGCGCGGAGCCGCGCGGGCGTGGTCGCCGCGTCGAACGCCCGGGAGTCCACGAACTCCATTGCGTGGAGCAACGTCCCGGCGACGGCGAGCTCGAACTGGTCGTGCACGACCGATTCGACGGTGCTGTGCTGGGTCTCGACCTGCGAGATCGTGAGGATGCCCGCCGAGAAGAGGGCCAGGAGGGACAGGAGGGTCTGGGGCATGGGCCTGCCGAAGGACCGGCTGAGTCGTGGTCCGCAGTCTCGACGCCTCCATGGATATCCTCTAATCCCCGATCTTTCCGACGCAAAACGATTCCGATTCGGGCCATGAGGACACGGCGTCCCCGCCCTCTCGCCCTCCATCAGGCCCGCCCGCCAGGCCCGTCACCGAGGGGGCCTATCGATCCCCCTCGGTGCTACAGCGGCTGGCTAGCGACGCCCGCGGCCTCTGGTGCTCACGTGGCAACTCAGCACGACATCGTTGTGCTGGCGGAGGTGGGTCTCCGTAGCCGGGTCGGGCAGGCAGAGAAGCTGCTCGTTCGACTCGTTGCCTGGCGGACGGTGGAGCACGGGGTTTTTGTTGTTCTTCGTGTTGTTTCTCGTGCAGTCGCAGGCGTAGTCGTTATA
>JAAXJP010000467.1 GCA_012269805.1 Rubrivirga sp. | reverse complement strand
CACGCCGCGACGGCGGAGACGCTCCGCGCCGCCCTCGCGGCGTGAGCGTCCGACGGTGACGGCTGGGCCGCTAGTCGGCGACGTCGACCAGCGTGAGGTCGAAGGTGAGGGCCTGGCCGGCGAGCGGGTGGTTGGCGTCGAGTGTGACGGACTCGTCCTCGACCTCGACCACGCGGGCCTCGAGGGCTCCGCCGCCCTGGAGCCCGAGGCGGACGCCCTGGCCCACCGACGGAGCGGAGCCGTCCGGGAACGCCGTCTTCGGGACGTCGAGGACGAGGTCGTCGCGGCGCTCGCCGTAGGCGGCTTCGGGCTCGAGCCGGACCGTCTTGTCCTCGCCGACCTCCATGCCGGTCACGGCCTCGTCGAAGCCGGCGACGACCTGGCCGGCGCCGAGGGTGAACGAGAGCGGCTCGCGGCCCTCCGACGAGTCGAACGGGGTGCCGTCGTCGAGGCGGCCGGCGTAGTGGACGGAAACGGTGTCTCCAGGCTGGGCGGACATGCGGGGTCTCGGGGGTGGACAAGGAGGATGGGCGGGGCCACCGTCGGGTTCCGGCTTCGCCGAGTCTGCGCGGGCACGAACCGGCCGGGGTGGGACGTAGCTTGGTTCCTGCCTGCCACCCCGCCCGTGCGCCTCGCGCTCGCCCTCGTCTTGACCCTGCTCGTGAGCCTCGGCGCCTCGGCGCAGACGCTCTTGGGGGGGCGCCAGTGCGCCACGCCCGAGCCGACGATCCGCCAGGCGCTGGAGACGGCGCGTGTCGTGGAGACGTACCGGCTCGGGGGCGCCGTTGAGCGGCGTGCGCAGGAGTCGGTGACGGTCCCGGTCGCGGTCCACGTCCTGCGCTCGGGCCTGACCGTCGCGGAGGGCGACGTCCCCGACGCGTGGATCGAGGCCCAGGTCGACACGTTGAACTCGGCGTTCGCCGGCTTCGGCGTCCGGTTCGCGCTCGCGCTGGTCAACCGGGTCGACAATCCGGAGTGGTACGGAGACCTGCGGCTGGGGTCGGCCGAGGAGCGGGCTATGAAGGCGGCGCTCGCGCTCGACCCGTCTCGCGTCCTCAACCTCTACACGGCCTCGCTGGGCCTCGACTACCTGGGGTGGGCCACGCTCCCCGAACTGTACGACGAGGACGACCCGTACCAGGGCGTCGTGGTCCTCGACCAGTCGCTGCCAGGCGGGTCGGAGGCCCCGTACAACCTCGGCCACACCGGGACGCACGAGGTCGGTCACTGGCTCGGCCTGTACCACACGTTCTCGGGGGGGTGCACGGCCGGCAACGACGGCGTCGAGGACACGCCGCAGCAGCTCCGTGGGACGTCCGGGTGTCCGTCGCCGCCGCCCGACTCGTGCCCGAGCGACCCCGGCCTCGATCCGATCCACAACTACATGGACTACTCGGACGACGCCTGCATGACCGAGTTCACCGGCGGCCAGCGCGCCCGGACCGACGCCATGGTCGCCGCGTACCGACCGACGCTCGTTGCGGGGGGCTACGCGCTCGCGACGGTCCCCGACCGGGTGCTCGACGGCCTCTTCGGGGGCGTGACCACGACGGCCCCGCTCCGCGTCACGAACGCCAGCGGGGCGCCGCTCACCGTCACCGGCGCGACTGCGAGCGGGGCCGAGGTCGCCGTCGTCGGCGGGCCGCGGACGGTGGCGCCGGGCGAGGCCGCGCTCTTCGACCTGGAGATCCGCCCCTCCCAACCGGGGGGCGTCTCGATTCAGGTTGTGACCGAGCAGGGCGTGACGCCGGACCTGTTCGCGCTCGACGGGCAGGCCGTGGTGCCCCCTCTCGCGCGGCTCGGGGCGCCGGCGCTCGCGGCCCGCGTGATCGAGGGGGCGGACTCGGTCCAGCGGACCGTGACGCTGGCCAACGAGGGGGGCGGCGCGCTGCTGTTCGAGCTGACCGGGCTACCGAGCTGGGTCGCCTCGGCGGAGCCGTCGTCGGGGGCGATCCCGCCGGGCGGGTCGGTCGAGATCGCGCTGGAGTTTGAGCCCGGCGCCCTCACCGCGACGACGTACCGCGAGCCGCTCGTGATCGCGACGAACGACCCGCTCCGCGCCGAGGTCTCGCTCCCGCTCACGTTCGACGTGCTCCTGCGCCCCGAGGCCCTCGCCGTGGCGCCGGTCTACCCGAACCCGGGCCGCGGCCGCGTCACCATCCCGCTCCAGCTGCCGGACGACCTCGAGGTGACCGTCGAGGTCCTCGACGTGCGCGGCCGCGTCGTGGCGGTGCTGGCGGACTGGGCGCCGCTGGCGGTCGGCTACCCCGAGGTCGCGTGGGACGCCTCGGCCGTCGCGCCCGGTCTCTACATCGTCCGCGCGCGGACCGAGGCGGAGGCGGCCGTCGGCCGCGTGGTCATTCTGCGCTGACGAGCGCGGGCGTCCCGGCCGCCCGGAGCGAGCGGACGAGGAAGGCGATCGCCGCGAGCGAGGCCGCCAGCGTCCCGACGCCCTGGAGCGTCTCGCCGAGCAGGATCCAGCCGACGCCGAACAGGGTGGCGTAGACGGCGGCGCTGCCCAGCAGCCACTGGAGCGCGAGCCGGCCGAGGCCGGTGTCGACGGCGACCTCCGGGTTTCTCGCCGCGACCGGCCGCCAGCCGGGGCCGCCGGGCCGGATCCGGCGGTAGAACGCGTCGAGCGTCGCCTCCGGCGTCGGCCGCGTGAGGAACGTGACGGCGAGCCACGCCGCCGTCGTGATCCCCGCGATGCCGAACAGGTTCGTGGGGAACGCCGACGTGAGGAACGGGACGTCGAGCCCGAGCAGCTGGAGCGCCACGAGAAGGAGCGGCACGACCGTCGCCGTCAGCTCGCTCCACGCGTTGATCCGCCACCAGTACCACCGGAGGATGAGGACGAGCCCGATCCCGGCCGAGGCGCTCAGGAGGAGGCCCCACGCCCCCGAGACCGAGTCGAGCTGCGTCGCGAGGAGGAACCCCCCGATGGCGAGCACGAACGTGAGGACGCGCGAGACGAGGACGTAGTGGCGCTCGGTCCGCGCCGGCGCGAGGAACCGCCGGTAGAGGTCGTTGACGAGGTAGCTGGTGCCCCAGTTGAGCTGGGTCGAGATCGTCGACATGAACGCGGCGAGGAACGCGGCGAAGAGCAGCCCCAGGAGTCCCGACGGGAGCGCGTCGCGCATGACCATGACGTAGCCCTCGCCCGGGTTCTCGAGGCCGGGGTACAGCACGAGGGCCGCCAGCCCGACCAAGATCCACGGCCACGGCCGGAGGCAGTAGTGGGCGATCGCGAACCAGAGGACGGCGAGGACGGAGTCGGTCTCGCTCCGGGCCGCGAGCATCCGCTGGGCGACGTAGCCGCCGCCGCCCGGCTCGGCGCCGGGGTACCAACTCGCCCACCACTGGACGCCCATGTAGGCCGCGAACGCGACGCCGCTGAGGGCGAGCGTCGCGGCGCCCTCGACGGGGTTGCCGAGGCGGGGGGTAAAGCGGAACGCGTCGGCCGGGAGCGCGGCCTTGAGCCCGGCGATCCCGCCCACCTCGGGCAGGTCGAGGGCGTACCACGCGAGCGCGATCGACCCGACCATCGCGAGCGTGAACTGGAACGCGTCGGTCACGGCGATCCCCCACAGCCCCGAGATCAGCGAGTACACGCCGACGAGGAGCATCAGCCCGCCGACCGCCGCCGTCGGGGCATCGAGGCCGAGGACCTCGCTCTGCCCGAACACGGTCATCCCGGGGAACAGGACCCGGAACACGGTCGACATGGCGAGCACGACCCACCCGATGACGATCGCGTTGGCGAACAGGCCGAAGTAGACGGCCTTGACGCCGCGCAGCCACGCGGCCGGCGGCCCGGCGTAGCGGAGCTCGACAAACTCGACGTCGGTGAGGACGCCGCTCCGTTGCCACAGGCGGGCAAAGAAGAACACCGTCAGCATCCCGCCGAGGGCGGCGTACCACCACAGCCAGTTGCCGGCGACGCCCGCCTGGGCGACGAGCTCGGCGACGGCCAGCGGGGTGTCGGCGGCGAACGTGGTCGCGACCATGCTCGTGCCCGCCAGCCACCACGGCATCGACCGGCCCGTGGCGAAGAACTCGTCGGTCGAGCGGGAGGCGCGCCGGGCGAACCGGGCGGCGAGCCCGATCGTGAGGCCGAGGACGAGGACGACGATGACCCAGTCGAGCGGGCTCATGG
>JAAXJP010000412.1 GCA_012269805.1 Rubrivirga sp. | reverse complement strand
CCCCCGCGGCCCGGGGCCACGCACCCCCCCCCGGGCCCGGGGCCATGCCCCCGCGGCCCCCGGCCCCCCCCGGGGGGCGGGCGGGGGGGAGGGGAGGCGGTCTACCCTCCCGGCCCGCCGAGGTGCCCATGTCCCGATTGCTCCCCTGCTGTGTCGACGTGCCGTTCTCGGAGGGCCTGGTGCGGTACGGCCTCGAGGAGCTCCTCCGCGGCCTCGGCCTCGCGCCCCAGTGGACGCGCCGCGAGGCCGCCCGCCTCGGCGTGTCGACGGAGGAGGGGGGAGGCGGCGCGCTCTGGCTGCGCGTCACGCCGCAGGCCCTCGCCGACCTGGGCGCTCCGCGCGTCCCCGCGCCCGTCGAGGCGGGCCGGGTCGAGATCGAGGGTGAGAGGTGGCCGCTGCCCGTTGGACCTTCAGGCCCGAGCGACGCGCTGGGCGACCTCGTGGTAAGTGCGGCGTGGTGGCTCGCGGGAGCCCAAGAATGTGCCGTGGCGGGCCGGGACCGACACGGGCGATTCCCGTACGCCGCGTCGCTCCAGGCCGCGCTCGGCGACGCGCCCGGCGGGCCGCTCCGCCCGGCCGTCGATGCGTACCGCGCCCGCCTCGGCGACGCGCTCGGCCAGGCGGGCGTCGACGTGCCGGGACGGACGTGGGGCGGGGCGCCGTGGGCCGTCGCGCTCACCCACGCCCTCGATGCGCTCCGGACGCGTCGGCTCCGCGCGCTCGTCGGCGGGCTCGCGCGAGGTGACGTCCGCGGGGCCCTCCGCCGCGCGCTCGGCCCCGACCGCCGGTGGTCGACGGTCGCGGCGCTCGCGGCGCTGGGGCGGCGCCACGGCGCGGCGGCGACCTGGTTCGTCAAGCCGGGTCGGTGGGCGCCGGAGGACCTCCCGGTCGACGTCACGCCCGACGCGGCCGGTCGCCTCCGGGCCCTCGTGGCAGACGGCGAGATCGGCTGGCACCCCGGCTACGGCGTCCACGGCCAGCCAGCCCGGTGGGACGCCGAGGCGGGCCGGTTCGAGGCGGCCTTCGGGCGCCCGCCGACGCTCGCCCGGACGCACTACCTCCGGTGGTCGGACCCGGCGACGCCCCGCGCCCTCGCGGAGCGCGGCGTCCGAATCGACACCACGCTCGGGTTCGCGGAGCACGAGGGGTACCGGCGCGGAACGTGCCACCCGTTTCGCCTCTACGACCTCGACGCCGACCGCGTGACCGACCTCTGGGAAGTCCCGCTGGCGGTCATGGATACGACGCTCGCCGAGTACCGCCGGCTCCGCCCCGAGGCGAGAGGGGCCGCCATCCGGGACGCCTTCGACGTGGCCCGCCGGCGCGGCGGCGTGGCCGTCGTCCTGTGGCACAACCAAGTCGGAACGGACGACGCCGGGTGGGACACAGGCGTGGACACCCTCGACCGCGAACTCGGACGGGCCCGCGAGCAGGACGCTCGTCTCGGCGCCCTCGGGCCCCTGCTGGACGCCTGGAGGGGCGATGCCGATCAAGACCCCGTGTAGACGCCGTGTGCCGACGGCGTGGCACGGCCTTCTCGGGAACGACAGGTCCGGTCCCCATGACCGGTCGGTGCTGCGAACCCGACCTGGGGATCTCCCCTCCCCGCCGCCTGTTCTGAGTCGTCCCCCGTGCCCATGAGCTCCCCGTCACCGCTCGCGTCCGACTCGCTGGACCGCCGCTTGCTCGACCTACTGCCCGTCGGCGTCGCCATCTACGAGCTGGACGACCCCGAGGACCCGGCGACGTTGCGGGTGCGGTACGCGAACCCCGCGAGCGCCTCGGCGGCGGGCGTCGACCTCCGCCGGCACATGGGCCGGCGGCTCGCCGAGGTCGCCCCGGCCGCGGTGGAGGCCGACCTGCTCCGGGCCTACGCCGACGTCCTCCGGTCCGGCGAGCCGCGCGACCTCGGGGCCGAGGGGGACCCGACGGGGAGCGGAGCCGCCGTCCGCGCGATCCCGCTCGACGACGGGGCGCTGGCAGTCGTGGCGGAGAGCGCCAGCGAGGGTGCGCAGGCGCTCCAGAATGCGCAGGACGACCTCGTCCGCGAGGAGGACCGGTCGCGGACGCTCCTCAACGCCATCGGCGACGTGGTACTCGTGTACCCCATCGGGCCCGACGGGCCGGGGACGTTCGCCGTGTTCAACGAGGCTGCCGTCAACCGCTACGGCTACTCGCCCGACGAGCTCCGGTCGATGACGGTCCGCCAGATCCTCGACCCGCGCGGGGTCGACGCCGATGCGGCACTCGCCGAGCTCCGCCGGTCGCGCCGGGCCACGTTCGACTCGGTCCACCGCACGAAGTCCGGCGACCGGCTCTACATGTCGACGCACGCGCGGCTCGCCGAGCTCGACGGCCAGCTCTGCGTCGTCGCCCTCTGCCGCGACGACGCCGACCGCCGCCAGTTCCGCCGCCAGATCGCGCGGACGAACCGTCAGCTCGAGGCGTCGGTCGCCCAGCGGACGCGCCAGCTCGAGGCGTTCTCCGAGGACCTCAAGATCCTCCACGCCATCACGACGGCCGAGCACCCCTCGCCCGCCGACCGGTTCGAGGCGTACCTCCGCGCCGGCTGCGACATGTTCGACCTCCCCGTCGGCATCCTCTCCGAGACGCCGGTCGACGAGTCGACCGGCGAACGGCAGTACCGTCTCGAGGCCGTCGTCTCGCCCGACCCCGAGCTCTACTCCGGGCTGACGGTTCCCCTGCGCGAGGCGTTCTGCGACGCCGTCGTGGCGGAGGGCCACACGGTGACCTACGCCGACGCCGAGGAGGAGGCGCCGGACCACCCCGCCTGCCTCGGACGTGGGCTCCGCGCCTTTATCGGCACGCCCGTATCCGTCGGCGGTGAGCTGTTCGGGACCCTCAACTTCGTGTCGCCCGAGCCGCGGGCGGGCGGGTTCTCCGACGTCGAGCGCGACCTGATCGAGGTGATGGCCCAGGCCGTCGGCCGCCGGCTCGAGGCCGACCAGGCGGAGGCGGCGGAGGCCGAGACGCGCGAGCGCTACCGGGCCATCGTCGAGACCGTCGACGCCGGCGTGGTCGTGGTGAACCGGGACCTCGAGGTGGTCATGTCGAACCCGTCGGCGCGCGAGTTCCTCGGCCTCGACGTCGACCACGGGCACCGCGAGACCGACGACCTCCCCGACCGCTGGCCCGTCGTGGACGACGAGGGCGCCCCCCTCGCGCCGGACGCGCTCCCCGAGCGCGAGGTGCTCCGGACGGGCGAGCCCGTCCGCGGCAAGGTCCAGGGCATCGCGCCGCCCGGGCAGCCGATCCGGTGGTACCGGGTCAACGCGACGCCGCTGGACCACGACCGGGACGGGACGCCCGAGGCCGTCGTCGTGTCGTTCCACGACGTCTCGGACCTCCAGGGCGCCGCGCGGTTCGCGGGGAAGGCCCGCGGGCTCCTCCGCGCGATCCTCACGGCGTCGTCCGACGGCGTCATGGCGTTCCGGTCCGTCCGCGACGCCGACGGCGCCATCGTCGACTTCGAGTGGCGGCTCGTGACGCCCCTCGCCGCCGAGCTCGTCGGGCGCGGTCCGAGCGACCTCGTCGGCCGTCGCCTGCTCGAGGTGTTCCCGGGCAACCGCGAGGCCGGCCTGTTCGACGCCTACGCCGAGGTGGTCCGGACCGGCCGGCCCTACGAGACGCTCATCGAGTACCCCCACGACGGGCTCGCGACGTCGTTCCGCGTCCGCGCCGCGCGAGTCTCGGACGACGACGGGTTCGTGGTCACGTTTTCCGAGGCCGTCGACGCCGAGGCCCTCGGGTTCGAGGACGTCGGGGAGGTCCGGGGCCTCGGGGAGACTGGCGGGCCGTGAGCCGGCCGGCCCTCATTGTGTTCGCGAAGGCGCCCAAGCCCGGGCGCGTCAAGCCCCGGCTGTGCCCGCCGCTCACGGCAGGGGAGGCCGCCGCGCTCTACGAGGCGTTCCTCCGCGACGCGCTCGATCGCTACGCCCGCCTCGGGGCCCAGGCGGACGGGCCCGCGGTCCGGCTCTACCTCGCCGGAGACGACCTGACGGACGTGCCGGCCGGCGTCGAGACCTTCCGCCAGCGCGGCGACGGGCTCGGCGAGCGGATGCTCCGCGCCTTTGTCGAGACGTTCGCCGCCGGCCACGACCGCGCCGTCGTCGTGGGGACCGACCACCCGACGCTCCCGCTC